>CBIHQL010000061.1:0-12863 GCA_966211855.1 uncultured bacterium | reverse complement strand
AATTAAATCACTTCATTCAGAAGTTAAACACCGAGAAGCTTAGCGTCTGCCCCGAACGGGTACTTTGTTCATGTAGTCAATGTCAAACGCAGACATGCGTTGAGCATAGTTGCCTTTGGGAGCGATCGCTGCTGCCACATCCCGGAATCTGCGAGGATCGCCTTCTGCCAATTGACGATCTTGGAACTTGCGGGTGTAGAACTTCTCCAGCGTAATCCGCCAGTCGGTCTTGGCAGTTCCAGCCACTTCTTGGTAGTCTGCGCCGTAGCGAGGCAAGAAGGTGAAGGGACGGTTTTGCATCCGCTTCCGCTGATAGGGGACGGTGTTGTCACCAAAGTTTTGGGTGTACTCTTCGCTATCTAGCAAAGCATCCACAAAACCATGGAAGCCCAATGTCCCGATTTTGATCGACCAAGCGATTTTCTCTTCTTGGTTGTAAGGTTCACGACCTAGTAAGCGCTTCAGGCAAACTTCAACTAGGCGGTAGTTGTCATTTACACCTACCACGAGGGTATAGAAGCGCTCAGATTTTGCGAGTTCGCGAATGAAGTCACGAACGGTGATGGAACCGTTAGCCAATCGAGTTTCGAGGGTGACTTGACGGTTAAACTTCAAGATCAACTGCTCGTTGAACACTTGACGATAAGCCGCCCAAACCAATTGGCGAAACTCTTCAGAAGAGCTAACGTTTTCAATTCGGTAGATGTAGGGGGTATCTTCGTTTTGGTCAGAAGTTCCAAAGCTACGAACTCGATGGTTTGGAGCACTTGGTTTGTATGCGAGTAACGGCAATGCCATGCCAGAATCTCCCTTATGAAAATAGTTAAAAACTTACAAGCCTAGAGCGTGCAGACGATTTCGCCAGAGCCACTTCTCAATACCACGCCCCTATTGGATTGTACGCTTTTAGCGGATCGGAAAACTAGCCGTCGGATTAATCGAGCGTGGAATCCCGGCAGGTTGATCGGGGCGAGTCGTATCGGGGATTTGGATATTAGCGGTTCGCACCGTGTTGAATTTGGCTGGAGCGGGGTTGAGCGATCGCGCCATCTCTAAGAAGTTATTGATATCGCCCCACTTGTAGCGGGCACCTTCTTCTTTATCACGCCAGTAGCTGTTATAGCGTGGCGTCACTAGGTTGAAAGGACGATCTTTGAAACGCCGCCGCTGATAAGGCACCGTGTCATCACCAAAGTTTTGCGCGTATTCTTCGCTGTCTAGCAAAGCATCTACAAAACCAGCAATGCCTTTGGTCGCAATCACAATTGACCAGGCAATTTCTTCTTCTTTGTTGTAAGGTGCGCGACCTAACAAGCGCTTGAGGGTGATTTCGACCACGCGGTAGTTGGAGTTGGTTTCAACCACCAAGCCCCAGTACACATCAGATTTAGCCAAGCCTCGAATAAAATCCCGAACCGTAATCGCTCGGTTTTTCAATTGAGACTCTAGGGCAATTTGTTGATGGTTGCGGAGGGTTTCGTGTTCACTAAACACTTGCCGATAAGCAGCCCAAATAATTTCTTGGACATCGCCGCTAGAGCTGGTTCTGTCCAATTTGTAGATGGGGGAGGTATCTTCGTTAGGCACTTCAAAACCAGCAACTCGCTGATTTTGCGAAGATGGCTTGTAGTCGAGTAAAGGAATTGGCATCGGTAAGCTCCTTCAAAAATAGTTTGGCAGGCGATCGCCACCCCATATCAATCCAGATCGCTAGAGCCTATTGTTGGCTGGGAATATAGCGATAGGGCAGCGCTACCTTAGCTGGCTTGACTGTTGCAGGAGGTACGCTTGCGGTGTCATGCTCTGGCTCTACCTTATAAGCAGCCGCCACAGAGCGGGCTTGCTCGGTGGTTCGCTGATAGTTGAGATGAGGGGTGAGGATTCCTTGAGCCATATTGAGGAAGCCTGCTGGAATTCCTTTGCGAATCACTTGGAAGTCGCGATCGCCCGCTTGGTATCTCCGACCTTGAGCAAAGGCAGAACCACTGACCGCGATCGAAATCAAATGACCGCGCCAGTATTCGCTATAGCGAGGGGTCACCAAGTTAAAGGGACGACCTTCCATCCGTCGCCGCTGATAGGGCACGATGGTGTCACCGAAGTTTTGGCGATACTCGTCACTATCCACCACAGCATCAATAAAGCCATGCAAACCTTTGGTGGCGATCACGATTGACCAAGCGATTTGCTCGTCTTTACCGTAGGTTGCCCGACCCAAGAACCGCTTGAAGGTAATGTCAACCAGGCGATAGTTGGAATTGGTATCTGCAACTTCACGGCGATAGACATCAGACTTACCCAAAGCCCGCACAAACTCACGCACAGAGAGTTGGCGATTGCAGAGCTGAGACTCTAAAGCGACTTGCCGATAGTTTTCTAAAATCAGATGTTCGCTAAAGATTTGGCGATAAGCTGCCCAGATCACCGCTTTGACATCTGCTGCATCATCTGTCAGGCGATAAATCTGTGGATCATCTTCATCGAGAATGTCGTAGCCAGCAACCCGTTGATTTTGGGTTTTGGGCGCAATTTCAAGGAGTGGAATTGGCATAAAGATCTACCACTTGAACGGTGTCATACAAGAAAAACGCAGCTAATCAGAGGCGATCGCTGCTAACTGAGTGCATGTTGCCTTCAGTTGTTGTTGAGCCATCTCAACTCTGGCGCGCACTGCCAGGTCGGTGTCTGCTTGGGCCAGTTGGCTCAATCGCGTGACGATCGCAGCAACCAAGTCAGTGCGGGTATCCCCAACAGAAAGGGCCAAATTTTGCAGACCCACGACTGCTGCATACCGGATGGCCCAGTCTGAGTCTTTTGCCAAGGTCAGCAATGTCTGCAAGGCTCGATCCTGAGCAAGGGTTTGTTGCTCAGCAGACAATTGTGACCAACGCAACTGACCCAAACCCTTCGCGGCTGCTCGTCGCACGCTGGGGGCAAAATCAGTTTCGGCTGCACTAATCAGAACATCTAACGCTTGAGGATGGGCGATCGCAGCCAGTGCTCGGAATGAATATGCCCTCGCACCATAGTTATAATCATCAATGCGGTCTAGCAGGGGTTGTACTGCAACATCTCCCAACTGCACCAACCCTTCTAGAGCCGCTACTGCTGCCTCTGGGTTGTTGTATCCCAGTGCTGCAATCAAGGTGGGAATGCCTACTTCTAGACGCGCTTCTGCTAAGGCTCGAACTGCAGCGACTAAACTAACGGGTGAAGCCGCTTGTTCAACAGCACTCATCAGATCAGAAGCAGCAGCAGAATTAATCATGACTGTATGAGGTTCGAGAATATGGACACTAGATGGCGAGGGCGATCGCTCACTTAGATTGTGATCACCCCAACATCCAGAACCGCCTACAGCAATGAGTCCATCAAAGTCATGACTCGTTCAGCAGACGGTGAGACCGAGACAGTCTCTAGTTGCTGAAGATGGTTTTCTAGCAAGCTTTTGAGAGCCATTACTTTAAAGCTATTTTCTACAGAAGACTGGGCGATCGCCTCTGCTCCTGCCAAATAGCCACTAGCACCAATATCCAGCAGAATCATGCGGCGCATTTTGAGGTCGCTATTGGCTAGCTCTTGAATCAGCCGTTCTCCATAGGCTGGGTCTTGAGTTAGCACATAAAGCGCCCGTGCTGCCCCATGACGAACCCGTGCCAGAGAATGCTCTAAAAACGGGAGGATGAGGGGAACAGCTTCAGTAACCTTGAGCGCTTCCAGAGTTTCCATTGCCGCCTCAGCCGGTTGCGTTAGGTGAGGTCGACCCGGAAAAAGCTGAACCGCTGCAACACCACCTTCTAGCCAAGACATCAAGATTGGAATACAGGTGCGATCGCCCAGCATTCCCAACGACTGAGCCGCAGACTCACGCACATAGTAGTCAGAACACTCCAAACAACGCAGCAACCCAGGTACAGCACGGCGATCGCCCAGCTTACCCAGTGCTCGTGCTGCATTGCGCCGCAGCGGATAGCCTCCTAGCTCGGTACGATCGGCTTCATCCTCAAGCGCTGCAATTAGGGCATCGACCACATGAGGTTCGCCCTGAGCAAATTTCCCCAGCCACCAAGCAGCATAGTAGCGGAGGCTTAAATCAGCGTGAGTTAAATTTGCGATCGCCTGCTCAACAGTTAAAGCTTCACCACCAGAAGGCTCTGCTGGAGTCAACTCAGATTCAGAGAACTGCTGAAGGCTAGATTCTGACATGGGCTTTACAGAGAAAATTGAACCAGGATTTAACCTTCAGAACTTTCAGCCGGAGTATCAGCAGCAACGTTCTGATGGGCTGCGGTGGCATCAGCGGCAGCATGTCCATTCATAGCCAAAGGCTGAATGCTCACAATCTTGCCACCCAAACGATTAATGCGCTGCATCTCTTCGTTCATGCGGTCATAGGGCACCGAGATAAACGCACTGCCACTCCGGCGAATGGGGTAGCTGAGCTTGTCAGAGCGATAAGTCTGGCGCAGCCCTTTTACCTCAACTCGAAACATCCGGCTTGCAGAGTCGCTTACGGTTGTGTTGCTGCCCAGGGAAGTTTGACCAAACATCGTTGCAATAACTCCCAATAGAGAATTGATGAATATCAACGGCTGGCTAAGTTCTAGGCAGAGATAGCCGTAATGTTGACAATTTTGCCACCCAGGCGGCTGATCCGTTGCATCTCCTCATTCATGCGACCATAGGGCACGGTTACGAAGGTGCTGCCGCTGCGACGAATCGAATAGTTGAGCTTATCAGACTCATCATTTTGGCGCAGACCTTGCACTTCAAAGCGGAACATCCGGCTGGCAGAACCGCTTACAGAAGCTTTACCGAGTGCAGTTTGACCAAACATCGTTAAAATTGCTCCTTTACAGATCTTGATCTGAATAATTTTTTAAGTAACGGCAATGGCAAGTTTTTCTGCAACGAAACCTACCATTACCGGATCGTTCAGGGGACAGTGCTGGGATTGGCGATCGCAGGCGTTAGTTTAAGCAGGGGTAACGCTGACGATGGTGCCACCCATCCGATGAATTTGTTGCATCTTGGGCAGCATTTGCTCGTAGGGTACGAGGAAGGCAACACTGCTGCGACGCACCTTCGGATAGCCAGGGTTACGAATTCCAGAAACTTCCAGCCGATAAACTCGACCACCTTCGCCCCAAGAGCCACCAAGCGCTTTAGCAGGCGTTTCGCTACCTGAAGTACCAAAGAACGAGCGACCACTACCACCCGTGGGTTGAAGAATGGTAGAAGCCCGATTTTGTGCAAGCTCGCGGAACACATGAGGTGCTTTGCCTTGGATCTGAGCGCGATCGCTGTTGGCATAACCCCGATACAGGCGGAACATCCGAGTAAAGCCCGTTGTTCTTACGCCCGGATCAACAGAGAAGCCCCGGTAATAAGGCACAACATTATTACCAAACGCATCTTCATACTCAACGCTGTCGATGTAAGAGTCGATCTCAGCATCGTAGCCCTTGGTGTTATACAGGTTGAGGTGATGATTGACCTCATCCTCTGTATAGGGTGCTCGCCCTAACAGGTGCTTGTAGTTGAGTTCGATAAAACGAGTATTGGAATTAGGGAAAAGAAATTTCTTTTTATAGAGGTCGGACTTGGCGATCGCACGGACAAACTCGCGCACCGTGATATTGCCTTGTCGGAGCTGAGATTCGGCATTGGTCAGCCGTTCAGACTTCATGATGTAGTCGTTGCCCAACACCTGACGGTAGGCAGCCCGAATAACGGCTTGCACATCGTCTTCTGTCCAGTCTGGGCGCAACTCTACCCGAGAGTTATCAAAAGCAGAAACACCGAGCCTGCCCGCTGCTGCCAAATTAGCCGCTACTAAACCGCTCATGCTTGCCCTCCCAACACAGCAAGTTTTTTTGAAGATTCTTATCGTCAAATTAAGAAAAACAATGCCCGGGAAGATAAACAACTGCTAACTCTTCGCCAGCACTTGCATACCTTTCCGGGCAACACAATCAACTAGCTCAGGGCGTTGATTGCGTAGTCGATGTAGGCGTTAGCTTCTACAGCAGCTTGACCAGTGATACCGTGGTTAGCTTTGATGTACTTCAGAGCTTCAACGTACCAGCTGTTGGAGAGGTCGAAGGTCCGGTGCATTTCGTCTAGACCAGCGAGGAGGTACTCATCCAAAGGACCGGTGCCACCAGCAACCAAGCTGTAGGTGATGATGCGAACATAGTAGCCGATGTCGCGAGAGCACTTAGCTTTGCCGCGAGCATCAGAAGCGAAGTTAGCACCAGCTTGTTGGGTGGTGTAAGGGAACTTTTGGTAAACAGCGTTTGCTGCGCCGTCGATCAGCTTTTGAGCGTTGTTGGTCAAAGCACGAGCAGCTTCCATAGCAGCAGCAGCGCGCTCATAGCGACCGTACACTTGGTGCATTTCAGCATTGCTGAGGAAACGGCCTTGAGTATCTGCTGCAGCGATTGCTTCGGTAATGGGGGTCTTCATAGTCGAGGTATCTCCCTAAATATCCTGTTCTGCAAAGTTTTTGTAGAAACGTGAGCTGTTACTAATTGGAGCGGGGCTAAAGCTTAGCCGACAGCAGCAGCAGCGCGATCGAAGTAGCTAGCGAGCTCAGACATCAGAGCACTGCAATCGCCCTTGGTGATACCGTTGGGATCGTTAGCGATCGCAATAGCAGCATCTTTCATTTTTTGAACGCCAGCAGCAACAGAACCACCGGGTACACCCAGAGCTTGGTAGGTTTCGCGGAGGCCATTCAAGCAGCGATCATCGAGAACACTGGAATCACCAGCGATCGTTGCGTAGGTCACATAACGCAAGATGATTTCCATGTCGCGGAGGCAAGCAGCCATGCGACGGTTGGTGTATGCGTTACCGCCGGGTTGGATCAGCTGAGGCTGTTCTTCGAACAATGCACGAGCTGCGTTAGCAACGATGGTGGAAGCGTTGCCGGTGATGCGGTTAACAACATCCAGGCGCTTGTTGCCTTCCTTCACCATGTTGGTCAGAGCATCTAGCTGAGAGCCGCTGAGGAATTCGCCCTTAGCATCAGCCTGAGAAACAACCTTGGCGAATGCATCTAACATGGACTTTTCTCCTAAATAACTTTCGTTGAGTGTGTCGAATGTTCAGAACTAGGATGTTAGTTCAGCCATTGCAAGCTGCTCAGGCAGCCTGGAAGGTGGAGACGGACTTTAACCAAAACTGTGAATTTAAGTTCTCACTAGCCTTGCTTGTTAAAAGTCATTAACAGGTAAGACATTACAGAAATCTGAGAAAATTTCACATTTGTATGAGAGAACTTAAAACTTGATCAACTGAGGTTTTGGTTATCTGTTGCCTGTCGTTTATACCCTTCAGGTTCTTTTTATACAACGCGGCAGAGGCTTTGTCTGTTACAAGTTATTAAAATGAGCGAACCTATGCGAATGATTGCTGCAAATGCTTATAAATCAAGGCTTTTAGAGCCTGCTCAATGAGATTTTGTAAAACATTTCGTTACAAAACAGCAAGGTATTTATACTCAACAGATACTGATAAGTAATTTTTATTTTCTCTTAAGATTGTCTACAACCCAGACCCAATAATTGTTTGAGTCATTGGTACTTTTTACTCTTTTCTCTGTTTTGTGTAGATATATGTAAGCTAAATTCCTGCTTCAATGTTTAAGTTTGGTAAAGCATTTCTTCGTTGAAGAACCTCGATTAGCTTTTTGAAAGTAGCGGGAATCGGCGCTGTCATTTCGATTGGCGCTTGGGAAACGGGATGCTGTAGACGCAACTTCCAAGCATGAAGCACCTGACCCGGTAAGTTAACGCCGATAGCCCGATGGGAACTATAAACCGGATCACCCACAATCGGGTGGCCCATGTGGCTGCTATGAACCCGAATTTGGTGGGTACGGCCCGTTTCTAGTTGAAAATGCATGAGTGTGTAGTTACCGAGGCGCTCTAAAACTCGCCAA
This sequence comes from uncultured bacterium, assembly GCA_966211855.1. Classification (GTDB taxonomy): domain Bacteria; phylum Cyanobacteriota; class Cyanobacteriia; order FACHB-46; family FACHB-46; genus CBIHQL01. Next base: position 4,915 of record CBIHQL010000061.1, on the reverse strand, counting down.
TGGGTCACCGCACGACGCCCTCCCTTCTCCTCAGGGACGATCGCCATTTTTTTGCGATCGACGGGGTGACGACCGATTGGCTGGTCAATGGTGCCGCTAGTTGCGCTCGGTGCGCCAAAAACAATCGCTAGATATTCGCGCCGAGCTGTTTTGGCTTTGAGCTGAGCTTGCAAATGCTGATGGGCTTGATCTGTTTTGGCGATCGCGATCGCACCACTCGTGTCTTTGTCGAGCCGATGCACAATGCCAGGGCGCTGCACTCCCCCAATGCCAGGTAGCGAGTTCAACCCCGACAAAGTAGTGCAATGAGCTAACAAGGCATGTACCAAAGTGCCTGATTCGTGACCGGGAGCTGGATGGACAACTAAACCGACGGGCTTATTCACAATCAGCAAATGCTCGTCTTCGTAGAGAATTTCGAGCGGAATTTCTTCAGGTGTTAGTTCTAAAGGTTGAGCGTCTGGAAGATCAATTTGCAGGCGATCGCCAGGTTGGACAGTCGCTTTTTTAGAAGTGCAAACCTGTCCATTGACCTGCACATTTCCTTGCTCAATTAATTTCTGGATCCGCGATCGCGAAATTTCTGGCAACTGCTCAGCTAGCCAGCGATCGAGACGACTACCATTGGCTTCAACTTGAAGATTAATTTGTTCAGACAATTGCCAACTAACCTAGATCACAAACATCACTGGTTTTATTTTCCTGTGTCCTGTTCAGATCTGGGAGATTTTTGCCCAAAGCAGTTGCATAACGCTTGGATCAGGAGCGCAAATTTGGATTAATTTTCAATAGGCTTAAAAGGCAATTTATTGGCTAAAAATCAACAGCAATCAAGTCCTTGCGCTCACATCACCATCAAACCAGTCGGGCAGCTTGCTGATAAAACATCATGTAATTGCACAACGGAGCCAATTACGGCGATCGCAGGCGCTGTAAATTCTGCTGCTTCCATTTGGGCCACGATGGTGCTGAAGGTGCCGATCAACTCTTCTTGTTCAGGTCGGGTGCCCCAACGAATCAAGGCAATGGGGGTGTCTGCGGTTAAACCTGCAGCCTGCAACTGCTCCAAAATCGTGGGCAAGTTGTGAATGCCCATGTAAATGACGATCGTTTCTGAGCCTTGGGCGATCGCTTGCCAGTTCACAGCAGGGCGATATTTACCTGCCGACTCGTGACCTGTGACAAACGTGACCGATGAGCTATAAGCGCGGTGAGTTAAAGGAATTCCGGCATAGGCAGGGGCAGCAATTCCCGAAGTAACTCCTGGCACCACCTCGACGGGGACACCCGCTTGGATTAAATCTTCCATTTCTTCGCCCCCTCGACCAAATACAAAAGGGTCACCACCTTTTAAGCGCACGATCACCGCGTGACTTTGTGCTTTTTCAATCAGCAATTGCGTTGTTTCATCCTGTACCAATGAGTGGCGACCCCGACGCTTTCCGGCATCAATTTTCTCGGCTTTGGGGTTAATCATCGCCAAGATGGGGGGGCTGACAAGTGCATCGTAAATTACGACATCAGCGCACTCCAGCAAGGTCTTACCCTTAAGCGTCAACAGACCTGGATCTCCCGGCCCCGCGCCCACCAAATACACCTTGCCAATGATTGAATTTGTCGTAGTTGCAGAAGCGTCAGGAGTCATACCAGTCATGTTGAATCAGAAATGGAACCCACCTACCCGAAGGCAGTGTCTCAGCTTATGAAAAACAACTGAATAAAAATGAAACTTTTGATACAAATAACAGCGATCAGTGCTTTTAGAGCAACCGCATCAGCACCGAATCAACTCGGAGAATTTAAAGCCAGATCTAATACCAAATTTGCCAGCGCTGCACTTGGCCCTACAGGATCAGCCAGGTAAAAATTCACGTGAGGAAATTTCTGTTGTAGCTCGGCAACTTGAGTGGCGATCGCCTCTGTCAAACCACCTGCAAACAAGAAGTAGGGCAAAATGCCAATTTGTTCACAGCCGGACTGCACCAAATCCATGACTTGCGATTTCAAATCGGGTGGCACTGACCAATAAGCAGGCACGGCATTGAGTTGCTCGGCGATCGCCTCTACCGGATTGTGAGCCGCTAAGCGCCGACTGCCATGAGCTAAGAGCACCCATGCGTCCATCTGCACAGCTGTCATTTGAGCCGCCAACAACTGGACAAGCTGCGGATGAGAGCCTAAATAAGCACAAGTTTGAATGTTTAGATCACTTCCCAGCAACTGTTGCGCTTGCTGCACCTCAGCCGGAATGTCTTCCATCACATGTACACCGGGCAGCAAAAACAGAGGTACCACTTGTAAATCATTAGAAGCTAGCGTCAGTACCCCTTGTCGTCGCAAACGCACCACGCGATCGCCAAACTGCCCAATTTGCTGGTGTAACGGCTGCTCACCCAACTCCAAGCAAGCCACCCCTACGAGCGGTAGTTGTGAATTACATACGGTCGCCGCGAGGGGGCTAACGGTCGGCGTCAAGATGGGATCGCTGGAGTAGGGACTGCCCACATAGCTGAGACGGGGAGCTGCTTCTCGACCCACGTCCCATAACTGATAGCGAGTTTGCAGTTGAACATTAACCAGATGTGCTAACTGTTCTACTGCGATCGCCGGACGCGGATCACGACTGCCATGAAACACTAACAAGTAAGCAGAAGGTAAATTCAAGAGTGGAGCTACGCACTGAAGTCTTCACTTTTAATTGTACGTTGACAAACAAAAAGTTTTGTATCAACGACTGCGATCGCTCAGTTAGCAAGCACAACAAAAAGGTGCCGTAGAACCGACACCTCTAAATTCAGAGCAAGATATTGAGAAATCTGTTTGAGTCTCAGGGCGATCAATTGACGCGATCGCCTATGTACCTATCTCTTAATTACTCGGATTTGCACTTTGAACAAATGCCAGAGTCAAGCTGTCATGAGTCAAGAAATGGGCGAGATGGAAAGCACGGTTCTCTGTTTTGAGCAGAATTTGCTCGTAGAGGTAGCGAGTACCGCGATCGCCTAAACTTTCGGCTTGACCTGCTTGACGACGCAGCATTTTAATAATTGCCTGCTCTGCTGCTAAATCATGCTCAACCATTTGACGGCAGGAGTAAACCCCATCTGCTTCGGGGGTAAAGCAGCACAACTCTGCCAGCTTCGTAAAACTAGCTACCGGAACCCCACCTAACCCATCCAGACGTTCGCCAACTTCATGGGCATGATCTTGGGCTTCTTCATAGCTTTCTGAGAAAAACTCATGAAGAGAATAAAACTCAGCACCTTCAATTACAAAATGGTGCTTTTGATATTGCAAATAGAGGGCTTGGAAACTTGCTAAAGCAATATTTAACCCTTCACAAACTGGAACTGTAACATTACGTTCGAGTAAAACTGGATTATCGTAAACTTGATCAACAGAGCGTAATAAATGTTGAGTTTCCGACATAGCATCCCCTCTCCTATGTCAACGATTTTGACACTTATAAGCTCAATCTACCACTCTTCTTTTAAGAGTCAATAGACGCTTTTTAACTATCAAGAATCATTTTCAACAAGAAGATAGTAATCTTTTTAACAACATTAAATTAATTAGTAATAATTTCTTTAGTACCTTGGCTTTTTAGCCCAGTATTTCACCACTGCGTCTCTCTCCACACAAGGCTGCTAAGCTCAGTTGAGATTAATTCACAGGAAAAATATTTACCTGATTTAGACCTAACTCTGGCTGAGTTGAGTTGGACGATCAATTAATTTGGTCGCGATCGCATCAGCATGTCGCCACCAGTAGTGACCGCCTACCCAAGATCGTGATAGCAAGTGGTCAACTGGAGCTGTTCACCGAAAATTAGCGTCTCTCAATCTTGTAGGTATATAGCTTGTCAAATGCTGCCAGAGTTTCAAAATGGTAGGCAGGCAATAGACCGCCAATTGAAAGGTAGGGCGGTAGCAGGGAGTTAATTGAGAGATTAGTTTTATACACGCTAAACACCACATAATCTTGACGCTCGGTGTTTTCGGCAACCAGTTTCACAAGTTCCCCTTGGTTGGATGTGGCTAACTCTTGGCAGCGATCGCGCAACCCCAAAGTTTCTGGTGTTTGGGTACAAATATTTGTTTCTAAATAGTCACCTAACTGAGCTGCTGCATACTGGTGATATTCGGCTTCTGTCGGGTTTGTGACCGCTGCTGCAATCCCAACTCCTAGCAGCACCACAATTCCTCCAGACAACGCGATCGCTCCTAATCCCTTCATAGCCGCTCCTGATAGCGCTTGCTGCACCAAAAAATCATCTTATTTTGCCGAAAGTCGTTGCTGGGACGCGCTCGATCAGCAGATAGGTTAGCATTTCTCCCTTACCCTTAATAAACAATGGCCCTCTGGGTTGGAAGATATATTGACTTTTGAGGTGCTCATAAGTTGCCGTCGTGACTTGAATTGCTCCGGCTAATCCGTGCGACTCCATACGACTAGCGACGTTGACCGTATCGCCCCATAAGTCATAAATAAACTTTTTCGTACCAATCACACCTGCGATGACTGGGCCTGTGTTGATGCCAATTCGCAGATCACATTGATGGTGGTGTCGTTGATTAAACTGAGCGATCGCTTGCTGCATATCAAGGGCCATCTCGGCGATCGCCACCGCATGGTCAGGGCGAGGCATCGGGAACCCACCCACAACCATATATGCATCCCCAATTGTCTTAATCTTCTCTAGCCCGTGTTTTTCAGTGAGATGATCAAATTCCGAGAAGATCTCGTTTAGCAGCGCTACCAGTTCTGTCGGTGCGATCGCCTCAGCAAGTTGTGTAAAATTCACCAAATCTGCAAACAAAATTGTCGCTTCCGCAAAACCATTGGCGATATTGCTCTGCCCCTCTTTCAATTGTTGCGCGATCGGCTCTGGCAAAATGTTCAGCAACAGCCGCTC
>CBIHQL010000060.1:0-12866 GCA_966211855.1 uncultured bacterium | reverse complement strand
GAGCCTTGCTTCCAGAGCCTGTGGATCTTCCATTGTTTTGGCTGATACTATAGATAGCGCTACTGGCACAGACACCGTATAAGCAACGTTAACCCTGGGGGCGATCGCGTTGGTTCCCGTAAATCTGCGACAACCTACTCGCCCAGAATATGAATTACCAACTCACGGGAGTGGCTACGCTGGCGGTGTTCCCAAATGTAAATGCCTTGCCAAGTGCCGAGTACTAACCTGCCGTTATTAATAGGGATTTGCTCTGAAGTGTGGGTCAGCACAGTCCGAATGTGAGCAGGCATGTCATCAGGGCCTTCGGTGCTATGGATATAGCGCTGGCTATCTTCGGGAACCAGTTTTGCAAAGAAGTTTTCTAAGTCTTCTAGCACATCCGGGTCAGCATTTTCTTGAATGACTAAGCTAGCTGAAGTGTGACGCAAGAACAGCGTACATAACCCCGTTTGAATCCCAGATTCGGTGACAATTGCTTGAATTTTGCTAGTAACTTTCGCTAGAGACTTGCCCGCTGTCGAAACGGTCAGCAGTTTTTGATATTGACGCATGACTAACTTATAAAACGTTTACAAAGATTGAAAATAATCGACGACCGCTTGGGCGATCGCTTGATTGCCATCGCTGGTGGCTAATGGAGCTTGTTGAGGCGGCTGGGGCGCTTGATGCAGAAACTCCCAATTGCCGTGGAAAAACTCATCTGGGGTCAAAATTTGGTGGTGAGCATGGTCTTGAATCCCAGCCAGAAGAATAGGCGATTCGGCAAAATCTTCTCGCGTGATTGAAATGATCGGTAACCCCAAACGACAGGCTTCGGCAAAGGTGCTATATCCCGGCTTCGACACCATCCGTCCACATAACGGCATCACATCCACAGGCCGATACTGCGGATCTTGAATTTTTACCAGGTTAGGCAGATCAGGTGCTTGGCGATCGAAGGTGATGAACTGCCAGTCGGGGAAGTGCTCTAAGTTTTGGTAAGGAATGCGATCGAGATTCAACCCACCAAAAGTTAGCAGAATGGTTCGTTCTGGCAGAGTGGTGATGCCAAACGTGGCACGCAAATCCTCAATGCTGTAGCGGGGCGACCCTCCGGTTAAGCCGACATCAGTAATCTGTGAGAATGCACTCATCGGCTCGTGAAACGGCAACCGAAACAAGCGATCGCACTGCCCAAAACAATCGCGAATCCAAGCGACTGACTGAGCAAACTGATCGCCCCAAGCTCCATAGATAAAATCCCAGCCAAAGTTACTCATCATCCAGCAAGGAATGCCCGCTGCTTTAGCGATCGGTGCTGCCAGGGGAGGGATATCAGCCAAAATTAAACGCGCCCGATTTTGCTGAATAAAGTTAACTTCCGAGGCAATCAGCGATCGCGCATTGGCTTGAATGTGTTGCAATTTCTCTAGCGTGGCGGCCTTATCCATCGTGATGCTGTCACTTTGAATCACCCCCACATCCAATGCCCGTGGTCGATGCAAGAAATCATCGTGAGTATAAGAATCCAGCAACCAGCGAGGGGCTGTCGTCACCATCGCCACCAAAATATCGGGGCACAAGCGCTGAATTTCGCCAACCACCGAAGCTGCACGGGTTGCATGACCAAAGCCGTGATTGGTGATCGCTACATACAAGACAGGTCGAGACACGCCCAATTAACTCCTCACGCACTCACACTGACTCAGTTTGACAAAACGCGGCAATTCCGGCGACCAAGCGATCGATCTCCGACTCCAGCGTCAAGTAGTGGACGCAAGCCCGCACACAATCGGGTGACAGCAACGTGCGGACGATCAACTGCTGGTTTTCGAGAAACTCCACAAGTTGCCGATGCGATCGCCCTGGAACTTGCCAAGCCACTAAGCCAGCATCCGGGGAAGTCAGTTGGACACGACGAACCGCCGGGATTGCCGCGAGTTGCTCCCACAAATAGCGGCTCAGTTGTTGAATTCGTTCATAACGAGTTGCGATCGGCCCCCATTCGTGATGAATTGCGATCGCCGCTCTCAACCCGGCATATAGCGGAAAAGCACTGGTCGCCACTTCAAAACGTTTACCACCTGCTTCCCAACCCGTCGGCTGACCTGCCATATTCACCGTTACGCTACGCCAACCAATAAACGTCGGTTGTAATTCTGCCAAGGCATCGGGGTCAACATACAAGCCACCTACCCCAGCAGGCCCACACCACCACTTATGCCCGGTAAACGCATAAAAATCAGCTTTAATTTCGCTGAGGTTCAATGGCAACACGCCCACCGATTGCGCCGCATCCACTAACACGCGCACTGGGTAACGATGAGTGGGGTATTCGTGACAAACCTGCGCCACTTCCGCCAACGGCAACACTTGCCCGGTATTCCACAAAATATGGCTGAGAACGACGAGCCGCGTGTTGGGTGTGAGATGCTCAGCGATCGCCGCCACAAAATCACTCCCCGGAGCCGCATTCAGCCAGGGGCAAATATCGATCGCCACCCCAAACCGTCGCTGAAGTTCTTGCACTGCCGCGACTACACCTTGATGCTCACAATCAGTAATCAAGATGCGATCGCCCGCTTGCCAATCCAGCCCCCACAGCGCGATATTGCATCCGGTCGAAACGCTATCGGTTAACGTGATTGTGTCCGGCGTAACGCCCAGTTCCGTGGCGATCGCTTGGCGAGTTTGTTGGCTTTCGGTTTGAATCCAGCGGTTGACGCTTCCCGAAAATGGCCCCGCCTCCTGCATGTAAAGTTGAGCCTGCTGCATCGCTTCTAGTGCTACCTGAGGCATCGGGCCTTGACCCCCGTAGTTGAAATAAGCTTTATTGCTCAGGGCCGGAAATTGCTGGCGATATTGTTCTAAATGGGGCTGAACCGGAAGCGTAGAGGTCATGACGGCTCAAGTCAGTGAACAAGCCTTAGCATTCTACCAACTTCAGCTTGATTTGATAGATTGAGCGTCATTCCAAACGCCCTAAAGCGACTTTCGTCAGGTGTTTGCGAGAATTTTCAGAGCGCGACCAGCGGTAGCCGATGGGTTTACCCCAATCATCGACAACCAAAATAATACTTCCTGCACCAAGACCACTTTTGATGCCCTTGCGGCGAGAGTCATCATATCCGTGACCAGAAGCACTGGAATCAATTACAGGGATGATGACTTCATTAGCCCGTTTTGAGTGGGGTTGAATGGTCCCTCGAACGATCATGACATGCCCTGTAGTTTTGGAAGCTACGGTAGGCGGCTTAGTCCAAGCAATAATGTCTCCAGGTGCCAGGTCAGTAACTCGTTCCAGCCTTCTCCAACGACCTACCGACTCTCCGGGTGGTAGAGAAGTAATAAAACTAACGAAGTGCTTCGCTAGGGGGCGGCGAGCTGTTGCTTTTTGCAGAGAACTAAGTGCTTTGGGAACACTTTGGGCGATCGCATACTTTAAGAAGCCAGAGCAGTCATAGTTAAACTGACCCAATGCTTCATTCACTTGAGTTTTGTGAGAATAGGTAGATGTTTTAGCCGCTTTGAGTTGCCGATTTGCCTCACGCAACAAAGCTTTGGCTCCTTGACCGCGCGGTACTGAGTGAAAGGCAACGGTTGCCTGAATGTCTGCTGACTCAGTTCTGTCTTTGGCTCTATCCTGAGTTGCCAACTCTCTAGATGCCAAGGCTGACTCATCAGTTTTGAGCAGTTGCAGCAAGTGAGAGATGCGTAGTCCTTCCTGCGAAACTACTTCTGTGTGAGCGATCGCATGAACCAGCAAGGTGGTAACCAGTATTAATAGCCATCTCGTCATACTGCCGTAACCTTACTGTTGTAACAACATCAGTTTGGATGGGGCATCGAGCTTAGCCCATGACTCAGCTCCTGGCAAAAAATCTCTTTGTAGGAGCAATTCACCCGTTCCAGTCGCTTGAACGTAATTATAAAGTGGGCTGAAGGGTGTGCCTTTAGGTGCCCATTTAATGATGCGGATATTGTCAAAGTCCACTGTGTCATGGCCTTGCTGAGGCGCTTGTAGTCTTAAGAAGAGGCCAATTGCTACTGTGTTGGGTGGAACTGTCACATCAAAGCGGAACGGTGTCCACGTATTGTCTTGTTTGACGACGAGTGGCTTAATTTGCTGTGCCTGCGATTTGCCTTTGGTGTAGGAGTACCAGCTAATTTGGAGGCTAGATTGTACATTCTTACGAGAACGAACCATCCCAACAATCGATAGCTCTGAGCCAGAGTCTACTAAAATTCGGTGCTGAGGAGACAAAACAACATCAGATCGGTTAAATCCTTTGCGTTGGAGGCGTGCCCCTACTTGACCTTCATAGGCATAGTCGTCTCCTTTTAACTTGTCAACGCCACTAAACTCCCATAAAGCTCCGCCTTGATGTTGATCGTCAGCAATCTCATCTTCAAAATCACCGACCCACAGTAGATCTCGCCCCACCTTTAAGCTGCCTGCCCCAGAAAAGTTAGCGATCGCCCAACCCGGAGCGGTGCGAAAAATCTGGCTTTTTTCAGAGCTGACCTTGATAGGCAATTTGACTTCTCGATGAACTCTACGATTGTCCACATCCACGACCATCGAGCCATCTTCGATCAAAAAGGAACCGCGATCGCGCCCAGCTGCACCTCTAGCCACAAAATCAGCCAGATCTCCCGTGACTCCTTTCGGCAGATATCCCTCAATCATCAGCGGCTCCGTATAAGCTTGCACTACTTTGCCATTACGGAGATGCACTGCCAATAAGTAAGACTCAAACGTAGGCCATACCGTTTGATCAAAAAGAAAGTTGCCTAAAGTCCAAGACACAAGAGACGAGCCATTCCAATTGAACCCACCAACGACATGGGGATGATGATTGATAACCAACGTGGCACCCGCTTCACGAGCAGCAGTTGTTAGCCGACGCACATTCTCGCTAGGAGTGCGCTGGTATTCATTACCGCCATGAATCATGAAAACCACAGTTTTGTACTTGACCTGAGCAGCTCTGACAGAATTCCGAATCTGTTCTTCATCGCAATGGGCTGCACCCCCTTTATGTTGGGCATCTGAGGCTACATAGGTCAGTGGATGTTCTCCACCAGCAATGGTTGTGCAACCCAGAAATGCAATTGTTTGCCCTTTCACATTCGCGATCGCAGGTGTCCACGCTTGCTGCTCAGATAGACCCGCTCCAAAGTATCCACTTCCTGATTGAAAACCCGCTTGGGTAAGAGCATTCTGTGTGTCCTGAATGCCCTGATCTAACACATCATAGAGATGGTTATTACCTATATCAACCACATCAATTCCCGCTTGGCGTAAGGCTTTAGCAGCCACAGGGGCACTAGCGAAGACATATTCCTTAGTGGCATGGAACTCTGGAGGACGGCGACGTTTTAGATCGAAATAGGGTTTGGCTGTCAGGGGTGATTCTAGATTGCTAATGGTGAGATCTGCATTCTCTAAGAGCGGCTGTACATGTTTCAGCAGAGCTTTATGTGCCTCAACGCCGCTATCGGGTTGCAATAGACCATCATTAGTATTGCCATCTTCGTTTGGATCATAGAAGCGGCGACCCAACATCACATCACCCGTAAAGTGCAGAGCAATGGTTTGACCATCATCAGGAGTGAGGCGCACAAGCACTGGTGCGTTAGGGGCTGCTGCTCTTGTTCGTGAGATAAAGCTTTGATGGTTAACTGTCACCCATTGGGGGTCGGTTCCTGCGGCTACAAGCTGAAACCAACCATCAGGGTCAGTTTTAGTTTGCTCAGATGATGTGGTGACTAATGCACCCTCAATAGGATTGCCTTCAAGGCTAACAACACGCCCTTTAATCACCTGATTCGATTGTGAGGCGGTTGTAGGAGTTGTGAGTTGACACCCTGAGCACAACAGGGCGATCGATACTACTGCAAGACAAGATTGACGCATACAGTCTTACCTAAGCCCAACTGCCAAATGGTTGAATATGCTTGCCTCTCTGGGGATGCTAAGAATGACAGGCATTCCCTTGGCAGCAATCAATTGGCTGTTGTCTTCAGGCGATAGATTATCAACGGCTAACTGGACATAAACTGACTTGGTGGCTGCATTTGCAGGTGGAGTGACACCCACCAAAGGAGGCGCTGAGGCTGCTTTGTCAATTTTGGTTACATGAGCCTGATACTCTTCATTGAGAGCACGAACGAGAATAGTGGCAGGGCTACCAATAACAATTTGTTCAGCTTGCTTGGGAGTCAGATAGGCATCAACTGTGGGTGGTGCTTGTTCTCGTTGTAGTACCATCACAGTTTCACGAGGTCTCACTGGGTTACCTGATAACTTAGTGACTTTCAAAACAGACCCTGGAAAGGGAGCTTTATAAACAACAGAGAATGCTTTTGGGGAGAACAAAGTTTGATTGGATGGGGACTGTTGCAGATATTGCCTTTGTGGCTGGGAGATTTGCAGGGCTTGCAGGCGCTGGTCAAGCGTTCTTTCCAACTCACTGACTTTTTGAGATGCGATCTGTACCAGTTGACGCTGTTTTGCTACTTCAGCGGTACGACGAGGTAAATCACTGACTAACTCATCTCCATCATAAAAATTTCCTTTTTGGGCAGAAGCAACGGAAACTTGAGCGACCCTATAGTTTGATTGGGCTTGTCTCAGTTTGGCTTCTGCATCAGCAAACTTAGATTTCGCTGTATCAAAAGCTTGTTGACTCACTGCACCTTCTCGCAAGAGAGTCGTAAATCTTGCCAAGTTATCTTTTTCTATTTGGTATTGTGCAGTCTGAGCATTCACCTCAGCCCGAGCAGCATCTAGTTCGGTTTGGCTAATAGTCTGATAGGATTCCAGTTTGGCAGCTTCTTGCTGCTGAAGTAATTCTGCTTCCTTGAGCGCTGCTTGAGCTTCAGCTAATTCGACTCGGCTATCTTGAATTTCTCGATTGAGAGCATCTATATCTCTCTCTGCTAGCTCATCATTTTTAGTGCTAAATAGAGGCTGACCTGGTTTTACATTCATACCCTCATAAACGTAAAGCTCATCTAGAACCCCTTGCTCTTTAGCGACCACAGATTCAACAGGTGCAAGGACAGGGCCAGTAGGTTTGGCGATGACCGCAGATCGAATCTGCAAATTAACCAACGAGTCATAAACCGCTCGTAACGTCAAAAACCCTAAAACGCTACCAACTAACAGAAAGATTAAAGCGTAGAGTGTGCGTTTTGATTGCAGTTTTTGCCATCTAGAAGCAGGGCTTTGAAGAGGTTGAGAGTGACTAGAATTAAAGCCAGGTTCGGGGAGTTGAACCTCCTGATCTAGGAGTGTTATTTCTCCTCGATCTAGCTTATCGATGGCGTTCTGCAATAAATCTTTTTCTATCTTTGTGAGATTGAGAAACTGTGCTCCTAATTCACCTCCATGAGCAGATAACCAAACTATCTCAACTAACGTACTAATTTTAATGCTGGTAGACTCTTTGCCACCTTTATGCAAAATGAGATGGAGCTGAATTGGTAAACAATCACCAACTTTAACAATTTGATTAAATTCAACAATTTTGAATCCGCCTATACTCCAATTGTCAACATTATAGGAATCATTGTCGATAACTACTAAGGCAGGTGCATACACCCGCTCGTAACGCCTATTTTCAACAGTGTTGCTAGTTTTCTTCATATCTCAATTTCACTTTTACTGCACAGAGGTGAGAAATGGAAAGGTTAAGTAAACTGCCGCTGTATTCGCCACAAAAAGAGCGATTAGAGCAGCTAATACAGTCAAAGTCATATAAACCATGACATTTTTACTGGCATACAATATGCTGTCATTGACATAAGACATCATGGCAACAATGACAAAAAGATTACCGCCTTGAAAAGGTAATTGGTTGAAGTCAAAATGGATGAACAGCAGCTCGGTAGTCCAAATAAAAAGAGTGCTAAAAAATAATGCAACGACGTAGCGTTTTAATCCAATCAGTAGGGTGAGCTGACAAATGATTTGAACTACCAAATAGACAGTGATACATCCAACTAGGAAAACGATGGCGCTAACAGGATTGATTAAGAGTGACGCAGCGACAGGTGCGACCATATAGCCACCCGAACGCACGTCTTTGAACCGATAGAATAAATAACTTACGGCTAAAGCGACATAGAACTGAAACAAGTGATAGTTGATTCGTAAAACTTCTTTGTCAGAGTAATACCCCCTAAGTACGTCAAAGTCTAGATTTAATAAAAGTGAGCCGACTAAATAAATGGCTGTCACGATACCAAGCGTGGCAACAGTAGTAATGGCAATTGCTTTTGCCACTTTATTCATTTTTTGCTTGGTTAAGGTAAAAGCAATAACTGCTGGAAGAATAGTGCCTGACAAACTATTGAGTGAAGGATAGAGCCAACCCAATTTGATATAAATTAGCCCTACTGAGTTGGCGATCGCTAGAGATAGAAACGCCAGAATATACATTGGTGTTCGGCGCTTATAACTAGTGCGATCTAAAAAGCGTTTATAAACAAAGTAAACAACCAAGGATAAGGCTAAGCTAGTGATGCACCAAATCGGTGAGAGTAAAAACAAAACAATGATAAATCCAGGAACAATCACACCTCCGGGAATAACGCCATAACGGTCTCGATAAGCGATCGCAACAAATGCACCAATATTGAGCGCGAGTCTATGAATTTCAGGTGTATTGGGAAGTTCAAACATTAACTTGTTGGGTTTCAACCGCTTGACTACGAGCCTCTGTTTCCAGCTCAAGTTGCTCCTCAAAATAATGGAGAATGGTTTCGGCCTGAGGAGTATGGATGTTAACAGTGCCTATAAGAAGAATTTTTTCTGAATTGGCTTTTGCAACAATTTGAGTCAGCAGCTCAGCGGCAGAAGCATTTTTAAACCTAGAAGAGTTTCCTAAATTAAGCACCCGATTTGGTTCATGGTTGAAAACCTCGTTAACAACCTGTTCATAGTCCCCAAATGTAACAACAGGGTTAAAAGCTAAGTCATTCGCTAGATTGGCAAAAAACTCAACTCTAGTAGGGCGATCGTGGCGATTGTTAAGGATAACTACTTTTTGATATTCAGGATATTGCTTGAAGAGCTTTTGACTGAGTTCAACAAAGCTCTCACGATCATTTACTGCAAAAAGATTTGCCCAAGCAATTCGACAACCTTGAAATGGCACAAACTGAATGCTAAAGGCTCCAGGATCGGCTACAGCCTGCTGCATCGCTTTAAGCGCTCGATCTTTAGGCAGTTTCAAAATTTTGGCAATTTCATACCCAATGGCAATATTGTCTTCAATTGCAAAATGAGCAAAACACGACAAATCAGCTACATCAACCGTTTCTTTTCTAGCAACTCGGATTGTCGAATTTTTACTTTTGGCATTTCTTTCTAGAATTTTAAGCAGCTTAGGGTCAGCTTCTGCTGTAATTAAAATGCCATTTCTAGGAATAGTGTTAGATAGAGACTCGGCAATTTCTTCTAGAGTTTCCCCTAAATATTCCGGATGGTCGTAACGCACATTGGTAATAATGCCAATATGCGATCGCATGATTTTTTCCTCTAACCATTTCGCATAGACAGGATTAACTGCCATACACTCTAAAATGGCTGCTTCTGCCTTCTGGCGGCTAAAGTCTTTAACAATTTTGACCTGCTCATTCACATTTGGATAACCCTTGCGTCCGAAGTCGTAGTCTTGACCATCGGGTCGCAAGATTCGGGCAGCACTTCCTGTGGTCTTGCCAAAGGTATGATATCCGGCTTCTCTAAATACTGCGGTTACGTATCGAGTAACAGTAGATTTACCTCGAATTCCGTTTACATGGATTCTCCACTGAATCTTATTTCGCTGATCTTGGAAGTTGAGATAGCTTACTAAAAGCCAAGCAATATACAAGTAAAAACTTGTTAGAGACAAGAGAAAAACAGTCATTGATGCTTCAGTTTAATGGCCTATTTGTCATAAAAGCAGCGCAAAATAACACATTTTGAAATGTGTAAAACTAGTTGGATTATTGGTTAAGACTAATGACTAGAATGAGCCGAAGATTAGATGCTCAAATCACAACTACTGCAAAAGTTGCAGCGAGTAGTTAAAATTTTTGCCCTGCTCAACAAGCTTAGGGTTTGCGCTTAGTTTTTAGGTATCAATCTTCGATCGTTCAACTCTTAGGCTGATTGAGATGTAAAGGTATCAACAACCAGCAGCCCAATTCCCTTTTGTCAGTTTTTGCTGACGTAGTGAAAATAATATTGAGAAATGCTAATCGCTCATGTTGTGCAATTCTATACCTCTCATCTACTCTTCCTGAAAAGCTTAAACAGAGCATCCCTCGCAAGAGTTATCTAAAACTAGGTCTTGAGTGTTTTCAGGGTCATAAAAAAAGAAATTTCATCTGCCTAGAGGGGGATAACTTTGAGCTTGCGATCGCTCAGTCAACAAAAATTGTATTAATCGTTACAAGAGAAATTTACATGCTTGAATATACTTATCAGAATAGATTTACTTTTTTTAATGAAACTTATTGTTTTTTATCTTGTCTCTGAATGCAGTTTTACAGAATTTTTTCGATGGATCTAGTACGAGGTTTTACTCGATAAAGTAACGGTGTACCTACCTCTATTTGTCTCCCTAGATACCGCCTGCTTGAGGTATAAATCAGGCTTCTGTCCTTGCCAATCTATTTTTTTGACTGTGTAGCTTAATTTATCGATCTCGAATCACTACAATTGGGCAAATTTCCTGCTAGCGTTGAAGGCATGTTCCTGACCGCTGAACTTCTACTTCAGTATCAACGCTGCCGTCGCAGAGCCTACCTGGATGTTTACGGAGATCTCACTCAGCGCGACTCTCCGAGTGACTATCTTCTGAAGTTGTTCCAGGATAGTGCGGCTCACCGTCGAACGGTACTGCTTGACTATGATTGCCGACAGCCTGTTTACCCGCCTGGAGATTGGCACGCTGGGGTACAGGCGACACGAGACTTGATGCGCCAAGGGGTTGACTACATCTATCAAGGTGTCTTGTTGTCCGAAATTCCGACAGGGCCAACCTTAGTCAGTCAACCCGATCTACTCGCCAAGCAACCTGGGCAATCAGAGTTTGGCGATTGGCTCTATGCCCCAATTGATGTCAAGCTTGGCAAACGCCCGAAACTGGAATATCAGATTGTCTCGGCGTTCCATACCTATGTGTTGGCGGCAGTACAAGGAGCTTGGCCTGAAAACAGTTGGTTGATTTTGCGTGAAAAGGGCACATATGCAGTCGATTTGTGGACGCTGCTGCCCCAAATGCAACAACTGCTAAGCGAGTGCATTCAAACCCTTCAAGAGCCAGAAGCCCCCGAAGTTTTTATTTCGCGAAGTCGCTGTGGTCTGTGTCCCTGGTTTAATTACTGCTCTGGTATCGCCCAAGCGCAACAGCATCTCTCCCTGATTCCGGGGGTGACCTCTAGCCGCTACACTCAGCTTCAAGCCTTAAATCTAGTTTCGGTCGAATCGCTCGCCCAGAGCCAACCCGCGCAGTTAGAGATGCTACCTGGGTTTGGCCCCGATGTAGCCCAGAAGCTCGTCCGTCAGGCTCAGTCCGTATTGCATAACCGCGCGATCGCTCACCCCGTAGAAGAATACACGAAGCCATCGCGACCTTTCATTTTAGATAGAGAGATTCCGACTGCATCGGTAGAAATGTACTTCGACATCGAAGCAGAACCAGACTTAAATGTGGCGTTTTTGCATGGAGTGCTAGTAGTCGATCGCCGGACTCGCCAAGAAACTTTCTACCCATTACTGGCTGAAAACCCCGAAGACGAAAGCGTGGCTTGGAAGCAGTTTCTGGAGTTGGTGTTGGATTACCCAGAAGCTCCTGTTTTTCACTTTTGCCCCTACGAAGCCCAAACTGTCGAACGACTCGGCAAGCTCTACGGAACCTCTAGCCATTTAATACGCCCTTTGCTGCGGCGGTTTGTCGATTTACATGAACGGGTGACACGAACTGTCATTTTGCCTGTCGAAAGTTATGCTCTCAAACCGATCGCCCGCTGGGTGGGGTTTGACTGGCGAGACCCCAAGGCCAACGGTGCCCAAGCGATTTGTTGGTACAGTCAATGGCTAGAAACCCGCGATCGCACCTATCTCGACGCGATCGTGCAATATAACGAAGATGATTGTCGCGCCACCTTCCACATCAAAGATTGGTTGGTGGACTTTTTACAAGAAGAATTGTGTGCTGATCAGGGTCGGGCACAGACAAATCTAGTTCAGGCTAAACAGATCGTCCCATAATCACCAAATCACGAGCCACCCCATCTAGGTTGGCGACAGCGGGTAAATGCCCCCAACGTTGAAAGCCAAATTTCTCAAATAGCTTCAGGCTGGGGTGATTGTGAGCAAAGATAAACCCCAACAGCGTTTTGAGTTCTAAGCTGGGGCTACGGGCGATCGCAGTTTCTAATAATTTCTGCCCAATGCCTTGCTGACGATGATGAGGAGATACATACACGCTTACCTCTGCTGTGGCTTGATAAGCGGGGCGACCATAGAACGATTGAAAGCTCAGCCAACCCACAATTTCTTGGTTGTGCTCCATCACCCAAACTGGACGGGTAGCAAACGAGCGATCGCGCAGCCAGGTCAAGCGACTAGCTACAGTAATCGGTTCGGTGTCTGCTGTCACCATCCGGCTGGGAATCGTAGCGTTGTAAATGGCAACGATCGCAGGTAAATCGCCCTCAACCGCATCTCGAATTAGCATCCGCTGGCTGGCTCCAAAACTGGCTCGAAACCAATTTTGCCAAAATGATTGACAAATCTGAGAAATATCAGCATACTTAAAAACGTGCTCGCAAGGGACTGTAGTTCAATTGGTTAGAGCACCGCCCTGTCACGGCGGAAG
>CBIHQL010000059.1:0-12946 GCA_966211855.1 uncultured bacterium | reverse complement strand
CAATGAGAGAAGAGTCTGGTTGTAAGCGATATTTTTTGAGAGTTTCAGGACTCACTCCCAGAATTCTGGCAGCTTCGTGTTTATTTACAAGCCCGAATTGTTTACCCGCGAGCTCGAATTGCTGATGCTCGCTGGACTGTGAACAAGACGTGTTAGAAGTTGCAAACAACTGCGAACTTACACGCTGGTTAATATCTTCGCTAAGAGTCATAATTTTTTGAGATACCCCTATTTACCCGTAGGGTGTCAGGTTCGCTGATGGCTTAGTTTCTCAGGCTCATCCATCGGCAGAAGACTATAAAACAAAACCCTTTGCCGACCTAGCGTCAACTAGGTAAGTAGCAAAGGGTTTTGTTTTGTGGAAACCATTGATAATAAACGCATCTAGTACCTTTAGTACTTGAGCTTGCATTCCATAATTTTAATCTCAATCATCGGAAAACGGGGTGTATTTTCGAGGATTTTTGGACATTTTTCCCAGATTTAGTGCTGTCTCATGGAGAAAGTGGAACGAAGAGTGTGGCTCACACCATATATAGTGTCTTGACAAAAATTATCTACTAAAAATAAAACCTCAGTTGACCTAATGAACTGAGGTTTTACTAACTTGAAGAAGATACAAATTTACTACTAGACCTCAGGCACCTGCACTTGAGACAAGGTGCCAGCGTAGTGCTCCATAATCACTTGTGGGGTATTGCCTACCCATTTGGCTACTTGTGGAGTACTTACCCCGGACTCAAGACACTGGGTAATGAATGTGTGCCGAGTCTGGTATGGTTTCCGATATCGGATACCCAGTTCATCCATGATCGTCTTCCAAGCTCGGTTTCGGAAGTTGTGAAAGTCGATAAAACCCTGCTTGGGACTGGGAAAAATCAAGTCGTCAGCCTTTGCCTCTGTAGGCTTGATAGAGTTTAAGAAGTTAAGCAATTGAGCGTTTACAGGAAACTTTCGATTTTCTTGTGTCTTTAGCCCCTTTTTCAGCACTAAGCCATGCTCAGACTGCACTACTGACTGCTCAAATACGATGTGCTTAGAACTAATATGCTTCCACTGAAGCGCGATCGCCTCACTAGGACGGCATCCCGTATAGAACAGGAATCTGACTAAATCAGCGTAGCCTGAGTAGTAGCGGCTTTTTGAGAATGCTTCAATGATCGCCTCTCGCTCTTCTTTGGTGAATGGATCGATCTCGTTATCCTCGGTGCTAGCTTTCTTAAGCTTAATTTCAACGGTCATACCATCAAAGGGATTCAGGGGAATCAGCTTTGACTTGACTGCCCACTTGCAGCAGGCACCTAAAGCCTGAATAAAACGTTTAGCAGGGTCAGGTTTCAGATTGGCTGTAGCCCAGTCAAAAATCTTTTGGGCTTCGTCTATGGCTGAATAAGGACAACGTTCTAGATGGGCTGTGTTCACCATGTAGCCATTGCGCCAAGTGCCAGGGGCTAAACCTGGTTTCTTGACCTCGCAGTAACGCTCCCAGATTTGCTTTAGTGATACTTCGGGCTCAGCCTGGGTGTAAGTGGGTGTAACTGTGGTTAATGCAGATTGAGGTTTGTACTTGGCTAATGACTCATCAAAGTTGTTGTAGAAAATGTCTGCTTCAATCTGTCCAGCCTTCAGTTCTGCGATTTTGCGGTTAGTTGGCGTGTCTGGTAGCCCTAGAGATAGGTAGTGCCGTTTACCGCCGTATCGAAAGCGCAATTGCAAACGGTTATTCGATGCAATTATTTGGACAGAACCCTTAGAAGCCTTGCCAGTAGGCGTTTTAGAGTACATAGGGTGTAACTGGTGTACGTTACACCCAAATTACACCCAAACCAACCGAAAAATCCCCAATCTGGCTAGATCTTTACACCCACTTCAAAACCTTTAGACAGGCTTTTCAGGTTACAGCTAGAAGCTGAAACGCTTGATTTGACTAGCTTCTGACTTAAAAGCCGATGGCGGGATTTGAACCCGCGACCGCTCGATTACGAATCGAGTGCTCTACCACTGAGCCACATCGGCATAAATTCCTGAACTATTATAGCAGCTCTATCGCCATCTATATTACTGCTGAGCCACTGAAATCTTAAAAAGCTTTCGGCCTTAGGGTAGGCAATAGACCAGCGATCGCAACTTCCCTATGGTTAGTTCACCCAAGCTGGAGAATCATGGCACGATAAGTAAGTTCCTGCTCAGCGGCTCAACTTCAATATTGCGGTTAAAACCACCATGCCAGAACCAGCCCCTCAAAAAACTAAGCGCCCCCGTCAGAGTTTACAGACCACAGATCCAGAAAAATATGCTCGACTCAAAGCAGAGTTAAAACATCCTTACCGCGGGCTACGGCAATTTATTTACATCACCTTTGGGGCTTCTGGTTTCATTGGTGCGTTTATCTTTTTTACGCAATTGATCGCAGGTCGTGATGTAGAGACAGCGCTGCCCAACTTAGCTCTCCAGCTTGGAATTGTCGCTCTATTTGTTTTTCTATTTCGTTGGGAACAACAAGCAAATCGCAAGTCATAACGGTTCCGTTTTTTAATAGAGCTTGTATCACTTTTTTGACACAAGTGAAAGTTGAGTTTTTTAGTAAAAATTTAATAAAATTTCATCTCCCTTCCGCAAGATAAATACAAAGAAAACATTATGAAACTCAAAATTTGAAGAAATTGCTGCCACACTAAGACTATTCAAGTGGGGTCAGCCAATATAAAGACCCTAAACATAAATCCCTGTGAATATATATGTAAAGCGCCAGGTTCCTGCATTAAGGAGACTGGCGCTTTACAGTTGGGATTTTTAGAGTTAGAACTCTAAAAATTATCGGCTGACCAAGTAAGGAGACGGAATCGCCTCTGCTTGTCCTGCATTTACTAAAGCTTGGTAAACGAACGCTGCCACTTCAGCCCGTGTTGCTTCCCGGTTAGGGTTTAAGAGACTGACATTGGGATAGTTCACCACAATTCTGCGTTGGGTCGCTGCCGAAACTGGCCCAACCGCATAGCTAGGAATTTGGCTGGCATCAGTATATGCCGACAGAATATTGGTGGTATCAGCCGTATATTTCAAGCCATTTGCTAAAGAAACTAAAACCTGAACCCGAGGAATTCTTTGTTCTGGTAAAAAGACACGATTTGGGTAACCAGCTAAGAACCCGCCTCGATACGCAGTTTGAATAGCTTGATAAGCCCAGAAATTACTACTAACGTCAGTGAAGTCTAAGCTCGATCGAATGGCAGGTGGCGTAAACGCTTTGTTGATGATGGCAGCAAACTGAGCCCGTGTGACTGGATCAGAGGGACGATAGGTGCCATCAGGAAAGCCGCTAATAATGTTTTTCGATGCGAGCGCCTCGATATAGGCTTGTGCCCAATGCCCCGTCACATCACGAAATTGAGAAGCACCACCGCCTGGAGGAGTGACATCTGCTGCCACAAAATCAACTAAACCCGAAATTTTCTGCGGGTTGATTTGGTTACCCACAGCCAGAATCGTATTACTGCGGGTGGCATTGTAGACATCGTAGCGACCGTTATTTTGAATCAGGTTTTCTCCAGGCTCATCAGCAGTGCCTAAGTTAGGCTGAGCATTCGTAATCGCCACTACGCCATCACGAGTGTTGTTTTCAATCACATTCTTGCGCAGCACCGGGCGAGCAGAGTCGGATACTACAATACCATCTGTGTTTTGGACGATTTGATTTCCTTCGATGAGCGGGGCCGAGGTGCCACCAATAGCAATCCCAAAGCCTGTACTCTGGAACAGGTTATTGCGGATTTCACCTTGAGCAGTTCGCGCTACCGAAATACCGTTACCTTTGTTTGCAGTAAAGACATTGTCTTCAATTTTGGGCGTGCCAGTGCCAGTGATGAAAATGCCATCTCGCAGGCTATTAGAGAGGGTGCTGTTGCGAATGGTTGGGTTGGTCGATTCTACCCAAATTGCGGTGCCGCGACTGCTAGGGTTGGTGACTGTCACGCCGCGAATACTACTATTTTTTTCAGGTCGGATTGTAACGTTCTGACCCGCAAAGGTGGGGCTAATATAGCTGCCGCTGCCGATAATAGCGGTTGTCTGTCCTTTGTTCGCTTCATCGCCCCGCAAAATCACATCTGGCTTGACCACGAGCGGGAAAACTTCGCCCGTGTCTCTGGTATAGGTGCCAGGAGCCAACTGAATCACTGTGTTGGGTTTCGCTTGCTGTAGGGCATAAGTGATTGTGCGATAGGGAGCACCCTCGTTTGTACCGCTCCCAGCGCTGTCGTTGCCTAGGGTAGGGTTGACGTAAACAACGGTTGCCCCAGCAGGAATTTGGGCGATCTGCTGTGGAGCTAGGTTGGCGTTGAAACTAGGGGTCACTGCCATTGCAGCTAAATTAGTACTGCCACTCCAGCAGAGGAGTAACCCGATCAGACCCGATTGCCAGGGGGCGATCGCTGGTTTAGTGGGCCACTTATGATGCTTATTAATAGTGACTTGAGGAATCGAAGACCCCGAATACATCATCATTTTTACTCTCACAACAATATCAATCATGCTCAGCCATAGTGGTTTTCTTTGAGCGAGTGCAGGGACAACATAGAATCCCTAGAGATGAAGCGTCTCCTAGGAAATTTCTACTTATCTCTTACCCATTCAAAAAATACCTTTAAGCCTGGAGGTTTACCTAAAATTTTAGAATTTAATTGGCTGCCTTAAATTGCATGACAATCTACTGCTGGGTTGGGTTCCCTGTGATGTGGCCTCTCGTCGTGTTCAGTAGATGGTACAGATTTACGGTTCTAGTTTAATACTAGAAACCAGGAAATCTGAGACATAATTTGCAGCATTTTAGAGCGATTTAATTTATTAGCAGGCCCTTTTAAGCAAAGTCTTAAATTTAAGACTCACCATTAGCGTGATGTTGCCGGAAAGCTAGCCATGTCAAAGAGCAAGCGGCAACTTCCCCTAAGGGTGAGCGTCAATTAAGCAATAGATTGGGAAAACGTTATGCGCTTTCGATTAATTTCTGGGTTGCGGATGCTCGGTTGGGGAATTGGCTGTTGGGTACTTTGGCAGTCTAATTCGGCGATCGCGGCAGAGCGAGTGGTGCTGAAATATCGCATTCTCCGCGAATCGGTTTCTGTGGCTGAACTCACCCAATTAGCCGAAACAGGCCAAGCTTCTCCAAAACTGCAAGCTTATTTAAAACTAGCTCAACAAAGCCCTGACAGTTTACGCCAACCCCTAGTCAAGCCAATTGGTGTCAATCGTCGCCTACTCGATCGCGTCTTAAATAGCCGCCCCGGAGAGATCCTGCTTGATCAAGTGGGGCAAGTGATTCACACTCCCTCTAATCAAGCCAATCGCCAAGCTCTGCGCTCAGCTTTAGTGCTCTCAGCAACACCCGATAATCAAATTACCTTGATTGAAGTGTTACAAAACTATCCCACTGCTGAGATTGAAGTGGAAGGCGATCGCTTAGAAGACACATACCGACAACTGAAAACTTGGAGCGATCGCCTACAAACCTGGCTTCCTTTACGCTTGTTCTAGCGCCTTCGCCATTTCTAATAAGCGAGAGTTTCTAGGGTATCTCGCAAATAACGCTGGACTCGGTGATCAAGGCTGAGGGTTTGCAGGGCTTCATCAGCCCCCCCTTCTTGTTCCCAACTTTGAAACCCAGAACTCGCCGCGATCGCATGTTTTAGGTGATCCCACACCGCAGGATCCATTGATAAAGGGTTGGGCACTTCACTAGGCCAGAAGCGCGGTGAGCGCGGAGTATCTCCAGAAGCAAACGATGAAGGAGAATTAGCCATAAACACCTCAGAGAAAGCAATCAGAATCAGATGAGCCATCCAGGCATGAGGTTGGCTCCCTACTAGGATAGCGAAGTCATCTGCGGCAAGTGTGTTGAGTGCGACACTCTCGCAGAAACTCGCTCAATTTGGATCAACACTTCACCTTATTCGGTTGGAGATGTGGGTGCCTCTTCCAACGGTGGCAAAATTTGGTTAACCTGCGCACCTGGAATGGTAAAACTGCGACGGATACTTTCGAGTGGGTAGGGGTCTAGCCTAAAAAACTCAGCTTCAGGGGTCAGCAACACTCGCACCACACTCACTGGCACTTGTAAAAACAAATTGCACCCCAAAAAGGCGATCGCAGCTAAGAATAACCCCACCAAGCGCCATCCCGGTGGAAATGGAGCCACACTCGCAGCCACCGGAGCAATTTGGTACAACTGCCAGAGCACTCCTAATAAAAAGATAGGCGACAAGGCAGCTACAACCTGGCTCTCAGAAGCCTTGAACAAGCGCAGAATACGACGTTGTTCTTCAGTTAAGCGCTCTGGTTTGAGCGACAACACCACAATACTGAAGATATAAAACGGTCGCGACCATTGCATCCACAGTACAGGGGCAATTCCCACAACACC
The DNA here is from genome assembly GCA_966211855.1 of uncultured bacterium. Lineage (GTDB taxonomy): Bacteria > Cyanobacteriota > Cyanobacteriia > FACHB-46 > FACHB-46 > CBIHQL01. The sequence goes on along the minus strand of CBIHQL010000059.1, from coordinate 6,531 downwards.
TATCAAAGCCAGTTCTAGCCAGACAGGTAATAGTGGATCGCCCACTGCTAACCCCAACAAGCAAAGTTCCAGCAGCAGGGGTAAAGCAGCAATCCCTGCCAGATGAATCCAGAGATAAGGTTCTGTCCAGAAAGAGCGCATCGCCATAGCAACAACTGTGTGGGTCAAGCTTCAGTGTCAGTATAAAGGAGTGTTCTGCCAATCTTGCTTTCTGCATACAAAAAAGGACAAACCCAAAAGGCTTGCCCTTAAAGCTATCTCAATTCATTTTGAGCCTGGAGTGGCTCCTGCGAGATTAGTTAGCTGAAAGTGTCCGACGCTTGGTCACCATGCGGAAGGCTTCAATAATGTCACCTTCTGCCCAAGTGTTAAAGTTGCTAATGCCAACACCGCACTCATAGCCAGCATTGACTTCCTTAGCATCCTCTTTCATCCGCTTGAGCGAATCTAGGATGCCTTCAAACACAACATTGCCACCTCGGCGCACGCGGACATTACAGTTACGAATCACCTTACCGGAGAGAACATAACAACCTGCTACAGAGCCACGGCCCACGGGGAAGACAGCCCGAACTTCTACTTGACCTAGTGGTTCTTCCACCAGTTCAGGTTCCAGCAAGCCTTCCATCGCGCCTTGAATGTCATCAAGGAGCTTGTAGATGATGTTGTACTCGCGTACATCTACACCCGCCGTATCAGCAGCTTGTCTGGCGCCACTAGCTAGGGTGGTGTTAAACCCAAGAATGACGGCAGAACTCGCAGAGGCTAGGTCTACGTCAGTTTCAGTGACTTCACCCGGTGCGGACAACAGCACCCGAATCTGAACTTCATTTTGCGGTAGTTGTTGCAAGGCACCGAGAATTGCTTCGACCGAGCCTTGAACGTCTGCCTTGAGGATCAAATTCAGTTCTTTGAGTTCACCCTCTTGAGCCTTCGCAGACAATGTATTGAGAGTGATCCGACGAGCAGCCATCGCTTGTTGCTGGAGGCGAGATTGACGCTGTTGCTCAGTTCTGACAGAGACAACGGCGCGTGCTTCACGTTCATCTCGGAAGACTTCAAACTCGTCACCCGCAGCCGGTACATCGCCTAGACCCAGCAGCTCAACTGCAAAGGAAGGTGTTGCTACTTCAACTCGCTGACCGCGATCGTCTACCATTGCCCGTACTTTACCAATCGCAGAACCAGCAACGAGGGTATCACCCACACGCAAGGTACCGTTTTGGATTAAGAGCGACGCAACAGGGCCTCTTGCTTTATCGAGGTGAGCTTCGATGACCGTACCCTTCGCCAAGCGATCGGGGTTGGCGTAGAGATCTTCAACTTCTGCAACCAGAAGAATCATTTCCAGTAGCGTATCGAGGTTTTCACCCTTAATCGCGCTCACCGGAACCATGATGGTGTCACCACCAAACTCTTCAGGGACTAGGTCGTAGGTCATCAATTCATTCTTGACGCGATCGGGTTGAGCCCCTTCTTTGTCAATCTTGTTGATCGCAACGACAATGGGAACGCCTGCTGCTTTGGCGTGACTGATCGCCTCAATGGTCTGAGGACGCACACCGTCATCGGCTGCGACCACCAAGATCGCGATGTCAGTTACACGGGTTCCTCTAGCACGCATGGCAGTAAAGGCTTCGTGACCTGGTGTATCGAGGAATACAACCTGTTGGACTTGTCCATCATGCTCGACATCGACATGGTAGGCACCAATGTGCTGGGTAATCCCTCCGGCTTCCCCTTGAGCCACCTTAGTCTTCCGAATCGAGTCTAGTAGGGTGGTTTTACCGTGGTCAACGTGACCCATGATGGTAACCACAGGCGGACGACGCTGGAGATTTTCCAGGTCATTCGCATCCAACATTTCAGTGACTTTGCGAGCTTCTGCTTCTTTAGCCACGACTTCAACTTCAGTTCCCAATTCCTGAGCCACCATGCTGGCGGTATCGAGGTCGAGAGCTTGGTTAATGTTGGCTGCGATGCCCTTGAAGAACAGGGTCTTGATGACATCTGTTTCAGGGACGACCAGTACCGACGCTAACTCTTGAACAGTAAGGCCGCTGGTTAAGCTAATCTTGGTGGGTCGCTCAACTTTAGCTTCTTGATCGCGGCGATCGCGGCGATCGCGGGGTGGGCTTGACTTCTTACTGCCTTTTAGAGCAGGAGCAGCCGTAGCCGCAGCTGGTTTGGGTTGACCAGGGCGAGATTTTGGTTTTGCCGGACGAGCCAAGGAAAGACTGACTTGCACGGGCGAATCTTCATCATCGTCCTCAAGGTCTTCCTCATCCAAGATGTCGATATCATCAATATCTTCATCATCCAAAACAGGCTGAGTGCGGCGCTTCGTTTTGGCACCTGCTTTAGCTTTGAGGCTTTCGGGTGACTCTTCTTCTTCCTCTTCCCAACCTTTGCCCCGCTTGATATTTCGAGGCAGTGTCGGTCGCCGCAAACGATTTTCGTCTGTTTCTAGCAAGCCAGGAGGTGCAATCACACCATCGTCAGTGCCAGCACTCCGCCCTGTCGTAGTTTCAGCACCTGCTTCCCGATTGGCGGGACGAACAGGCTTCATGGGGGGGCGCTTCAGCTCAAGAACTGGCTGGGGTGCAGCTGAGCCACCATCTCCGACGGGTTGACGCTCTCTTTGTCTACCGGGGCCAGTCGGTCTATCAGGAGACTGAGGAGCACCAGGTCTGCGGTCTGAACGACCTGGAGCTGCAAACTCAGAATCTGAAGGCTCTTGACGCTCGGGGCGATCGCGCTTCAGAATAATTCGACTCGGAGATGCCGACGAGGGACGGTTAGACGTTGGCGGAGCAGGCCGAGAAGGCGGGCCAACTAATTGAGCCGGATTTACCGCAGCAGTCTCTTGAGGTTGATTAACAGAACGCTTCGGCTGTGGTTTTTCTAGCTCAGTAGGTGAAGGTGTTGCCACTTCATCAGCAGCATGAGTCGGCGCTTCTAAGTTAGCAGGGGCAGGGGAATTACTAACCACAGGGCGTGACGGACGGCTGGGCGCGACTGGGCGACTTGGAGGTTGAACCCCTCGATTGACAGGGGGCTGGGGAGTTGGAGGGCTAGGAGGTTGAGGAGTAGATTCCTCACTAGCGCCAGCCGATGGTTGATTGAGACTCGTAATTTTGGGCCTACGGATTTCTAAAATCTGTGGTTTCTTCATGCCTGCTTGAACATGATCTCGCGGGTGGGCGCTAGCACTATGACCAGCGGAGCCAGACTTCTGAGCAGGAGAGTGGCTGGCTGTATACTTTTCCGCAGCAGCACGAATGCGCTCAGCTTCATCTTCTGTAATCGTACTGCTATGGCTCTTGACCGAAATATTTAGCTGTTCGCAAACGGCTAGGATATCTCTATTGTCCAAATTCAATTCCTTCGATAGCTCGTAAATTCTAACTTTGCCGTTGTTCATCCACTCTTCCCTCTTAAATCTGATCTCACATAAGGGCCTACTGTTTTTCAACTAACTACGATGTTGAACTGTTGATGTAATTTAATGATTGATGAAGATATGCCTGTTCCTTTTTAACTGTAGACGAGAGCAGAGACATTCTGCCGCCGAAGGATTTTGCCGCAGACCAAGAGCCATTCTGAAATATTTAAGAACAGCTTTCTATATTAGATCTTTCGCGAAGTCTTTATAGAATTGCAGCCAGTTCAAGGTGCAGTGTGCACATTGCTTGTTAAGCAATTTTAACCAACTTACGGGTCTGGTACTGACGAAGTTCTCAGCTGGTCTCAAAAAACGTCAATTAGTCCATGCAGTATGAAGGCTCTTGCTCCTGCTGTCCTACGTTATTTTGATCAGGCGGCTTTTGCGTTTTGAGTCTGTCAGTTCCAGGGTGTACCGTCATTATGCTCCTACAAGCTCGACTGCATGATTTAATCCGAGGTGGAGGGTACGGATTAGTTCTCTTCCCATTCTAGAGCCCACTGCGGTTTTAGTCCATTTTCGGGCTGAATTCCTCAGGCTCAATCTGGGTGAGATGAGTAAGACGTTGGTGCAAGAGGTGATAGGTTTCGGGTGTGACATTGGCTTTGAGCGATCGCCCCAGCCGATTTTTCTTTTGAGCCGCCTGCAAACAAGAGAGATTGCGACACAAGTAGGCAGAGCGTCCCATCCCCTGATCTAGTTCGACTCTTTGTGTAGGATAGACTCTGACGATGCGCCAAAAATCTTCCTTTGGGGCGACTCGGCGACAACTCACACACCGACGATAGTTAGGTTTCATAGTTGCGGGGATCAAAATTGACCAGGGCGCGATCGCACTTCCAGGCCGCTCAACGGCAATTTAACTCGCAAGCTGCACCTGGAAGGGGTCTTTGTAGCACGCCTCAACTATTCAGTCACAGGATGCGCCAGAGAATCAGAATCGGTGTCCTCAGCGGTGGCTGGATTCACTTCAGATTCTTCATTTTCAGCAGCGCAGTCTTCTTCGTAGTCCTCTTCGTACTCTTCCTCGTAATCCTCTTCGTATTCTTCTTCGGCTTGAGCTTGGCGACGAGCTTCTGCCAAAGCTTCCATTTTGCGGTTTTCGGCTTCGTAGTCGTACTTGGCAATGTCTTTGATATCGATCTTCCAGCCAGTCAACCGAGCTGCCAGCCGCACGTTTTGACCTTCTTTACCGATCGCTAAACTGAGTTGATCTTCGGCGACCAACACATGGGCTTGGCGTTCGTCGGGATCAATCAAGCGCACTTCATCAACCCGAGCTGGACTGAGGGCGTTGGCGATATAAGTGGCTGGGTCTGGAGACCAACGGATCACATCAATTTTTTCGCCGCGCAACTCATTGACGACGACTTGAATACGAGAACCACGCGCCCCAATGCACGCCCCAACAGGATCAACATCTCGCTCTAAAGTGTCAACTGCGATCTTGGTACGAGGGCCGACGTAGCGGGAAGGGGGGTTAGCTTCGCGAGCGACTGCCACAATCCGCACCACTTCGTCTTCAATTTCTGGTACTTCGTTGGCAAAGAGATAAACGACCAAACCAGCGTCGGCACGAGAGACAATCAGTTGAGGCCCCCGATGAGAGCCTTCAGAGACGCGCTTGAGATAAACCTTGAAGGTGGCATTAGCGCGGTAGTTGTCGTTAGGAAGCTGTTCGCGCTTGGGCAGTTCTGCTTCGACTTCGGGTTGTCCAAAGCCGCTACTGACAGCCATAATCACCGACTGGCGCTCAAATCGCAGCACTCTCGCTTGCAGAACGGTGCTTTCTAGGTCTTGGAATTCTTCTTGAATCAACTTGCGCTGTTGATCGCGCAATTTTTGGGCTAAGACTTGCTTGGTTTGAATAGCAGCCATCCGCCCAAATTCATCTTTGTCAGGCGTGACATCCAAGATTACGGTGTCGCCCAACTGCGCTTCAGCCGCAACTTCTTGCACTTCTTCTAAGGAAATCTGGTGATCGGTGTTGTCAACTTCTTCCACAATCGTTTTGGTGGACAAAATCCGGAAGCCTTCTTCTTCTGGATCTAACTCAACCTCAAAATTGTCAAAATACTCTTCATCGAAGTTGACATGATCGAGACGTTGGGTGCGGCGATAGCGCTCGTAGCCTTTGAGGAGAGCTTCTCGTAGCGCAGCTTGAACTGCATGTTTGGGCAAGTTGCGCTCTTGGCTGATGCTATCGATCATCGTCTTGAGTCCGGGCAAGGGGACCATTGACATAAGCAATCTCCTTTAGTTTTCAAAAGATGAAGGTAGGTTTTACTGGGCGTTAAGTGGGTCGTAGCGATCGCGGCAGATTAGCGTCGCTCGTCGAGTTGAACTCTGTCGATCAAGGCTTGGGGAATGGCGATCGTTCGCCCTTTTTGGTTGAGATAGACAGCCGTGTCATCTCGTCGAATCAGTTGCCCTTGCCACTCTTTATGCCCTTCAAAGGGTTCGGAGGTGCTCACAATCACAGCAAACCCTTTAAACGAGATAAATTCGCGATCGCTGGTCAAAGATCGAGAAATGCCAGGGCTAGAAACTTCTAAAACATAAGCATCAGGAATAATATCTGCTGCATCTAATGCGGCTTCTAAAGCGCGGCTCATGCGTTCACAGTCATCTAAGCCCGTATCCTCTTCAAGATTGCGAATATCAACACGCAAAACCGGAGGATTTTGATTGGTGTGAAACACAGCCCCGACCACATCTAATCCCAAATTTGCCGCAACGGGCATTGCCAAGTCGATGATTTGTGGGATCAAGGGGTGAGCCATTTTCACTTCTCCTCTGCCGAATAGTTGACAGCCTTCTCGGCATACTTCACGCTTAGGTTCAACGGAATGAAAAGCACGAATCGAGTTTAAAACTCTAGCGCTGCTTGCTTTTATGGCACTCCAGCTCTAGAGATTTGCTGAGCGATCGCACCAATAAAAAAAGTGGGCGACGACCCACTCCCCATGAAATAGCTACTTTCATGAAATCACCGCTTGGCCCTGGATTGCTCCAAGCCCACACGATTATAGTTTAGCGCACCCAATTTGGAATAGGCAGATGGATACAGATCCGGAGATAATTCC
>CBIHQL010000058.1:0-13099 GCA_966211855.1 uncultured bacterium | reverse complement strand
CACTCCTCACTCCTCACTCCTCACCCCTCACCCTGCTCTCCTCACTCAACAATATCGGGACGCGTTACAGCCTTAGCAAACATGGTCTGGAAGGCGGCTTTGCGGCGGGCGACGTTGTTGGTGTCAAAGTTCCACATGGTTTCGTAGTAGAAGAACGACACGCCGTTAAAGTTGCGATCGCGAACGGCTTGCACTTGTTCTTGAATCTGAGCGATCGGCATCAAGCGATCTTTTAATCCAGTCAGAATCCCAATACCAACCGGGATATGTTGTTTCGCAGCTTGGACTTCAGGCTGATCGAGTTCTGAGATAAAGGTGTTGAGGTCAGTGCGATAAATCTGCAAGACCATCTCCTCTACCAAGCCACGGCGTTCCCAAGTCTCCCAATCAGCTAAGAATTGCTCATAGGAGAATTTCTGCGGGTTGGGAGATAGCGAGACGATCGCTTTAGGCTTGCGGGCTTTGATCGCTTCAAAGGTGCGGGCAAAAACAGCCGTGATTTTGTCAGCGCGCCAACGAGTCCATTCAGCGTCCTTTGGATCACTAGGCGGGTTTTGGCCTTGATGTTCTTGTTGATAGAGCTTGACGGTGATGGGGTCGTAGCCAAACTCGGCAGGTAAGCCAAAGTGATCGTCAAATTGAATACCGTCGATGTCGTATTTGGCGACAATTTCTGTGACCAAATCGAGCATGAACTGCTGCACTTCTGGTTGGAAAGGATTCAGCCAAACCCGATTGTGCTTGCCTTCTACCCAAATCGTGGAGCCATCCCGGCGAGTTGTGAGCCAGTCAGGGTGACGCGCTACCAATTCTGACTCTGCGGGAGCCATGAAACCAAATTCAAACCAAGGAATCACGGCTAGCTTGTTGCGATGTCCTTCTGCGATCGCTTCTGCCAGCATATCTCGCCCCTTCAGACCTGGCTCCGGATCTACTTCTTTACCAATCACTTGTTTGGCGACTTGGCTGGGATAGAGTGTGTGGCCCCAGTTCCAAACGGTCGGGTAAACGGTGTTGAACTTGAGGTTTGCCAAATCTTGTAAGTCAGCCTGGAGGCGATCGCGACTAAACAAAATCTCGCTATCCACATTCGTGAGCCAAACCCCTCGAATTTCACTGGTTTGAGTCACTGTATCCGGTTGTGATTGAGGTTTGTAGCCTGCAACATATTGAGCAGGAATCAGACCCGGTTGATTGCTTCCGGTACGACTCTGACAAATAGCCGCAGCGACATCGGCTCGACTGGCGAGTTGGTTGGGGTTAAGCGCCTTGAGATTGGGATAGTTGACGACGATTTGCTTTTCCGTTGCAGCGGCGATCGCATTCCGCGCATAGTCAGGAATCGCCTGCGCATCGTTAAAGTTAGCACTCAAAGTCGTGGCAACAGGTTGAGCCGCTTTGTAGCCCAAGCCACCTGCCAGTGCAACTAGAACCTGAGCCCGAGGGATATTTTGGGTGGGTCTAAAAATTCGCCCCGGATAACCCGACATAAACCCGGCAGCAGATGCTTTATGAATAGACTGAGCTGCCCAATAATTAGTCGCGACATCACTAAATCGGATAGGTGCAGTCGGTAGGGTGGCATTGACAGCACTCGGAAATGCTTTGACAACCATTGCCGCAAATTCGGCGCGAGTGACTGGGGCAGTAGGACGAAAATTACCGTCAGGATAGCCGCTGATAATGTTGCGCTCTGCCAAATGTTCAATACAGTTTTGTGCCCAATGACCTTGAACGTCTTTAAATTTGGTTTGGCTAGTCTGGGCAGGGGTGGGGGTCATTAAACCCGCCGCGATTACCAGTGCGATCGCAGTTAAAAATGTGGTGAAGAAGGTGAGCGGAGAACGGGGTCGGTAGATTTTACGCATGATTTACAGGGAATGCAAAGAAGAAGGGACGTTCAAGGCGATTGGGGCTCAATCAGCAACAGCGCCATTCTGATGGTTTCAAGCGATCGCTGCTGAATTCCGTCAAAAAAAGTGGGCTGGATGTTGCCCACTCAATTCATGACTGAAAAATGATTGTGCGAGTGCCGATCGCGACCTAGCCTGATTTACCACTAGCCTTGGCTTTGTACCCCAATTTCGTCAGGATTTCTACAAGCTTTTGAGTGTGATCGCCTTGAATCTCAATGGCATTTTCTTTAACAGTGCCGCCCGCTCCACATTGAGCTTTGAGCTTTTTCAGCAAGTCGGTCAACGTTTCTGACTTGGCTTGAAACCCAGTAATTTCAGTGACTGTTTTGCCACCTTTGCCTTTTCGGGTTGCTTGAACTCGGATGTTCTGTTGATTGGGTGGTAAGTCAGGCACACCCCGCTCAAAAGCGTCGGCGTTGGTCGAGTTACCAAATTCAGAATAAACGACGCGATCGCTCTTACCATCCGTCGGCTTACGCTTAGCAGCAGCCATAACAAGTACTCAATTTATTGCGGGGTGGATTGGGTTGGGGTGATTGTCTCTCGTGGCCCTCCCCCAATGTAAAACAACCGCGTCACTGCTTCATAGGCCCAGTGATCACGAGGCACATCTGAGAAGGGAGGCTCAAATTGCTCGATTGGAGTTTGGTAAACCTGTGGGATTGGCAACGGCGCATCTTGACGACGAATCGGGTAAGCCTGGTTGGCAGGGGTTTCGAGCGCCGGAGTTGAGTTATCTGGTGTGAGATCAGGGGATTGGGCTTGGGCAGGCATCAGGGCGATCGCTCCCCACCCTAAACTACCGAGCAGCAACCCGCCGAGAGAACGAACCAAAGTGTGTTTCAGCATAATTCTGAGGCAATGCTGGAGTGTTTCTCTAAGGTAGCGCGATCGCCCCTTCCCCCTGAGGGGTTTAGACAAGCCCTAATCTCACCCGCAGCACTTCATACAACACCCGTGATAGCTCTCGGCGTTGCAGCAGTTGTTTGTCGGCAGGAGTTCTCGCAAAAGCGCGATTGTAGTCAGCAGGCAGGGCTTTTTTGACTAAGAAAGAGAGTTGTTCCCGCGTAATCGGTTGTTCAGGTGCAAAACGGCGATCGCCCACACCTGAGGCAATTTGGTTAGCAACCAAGGTTTCAATCGTGGAGTAAGCCCAACGGTAATTAGGCAGTACATCAGTAAAGGTAGGCGTAGCTGGAGAAATCAATTCTAGATTCAACACTTTCACCAAGGCGGTAGCGACCACGGCTCGATTGACGTTATTTTGCGGACGAAAATGCAAATCATTACTACTCTCGCTACGCATAACCCCAGCAGCGGCTAAGACCTGAATAGCTTCAAAGTCGGGGTCGTCGTGAGCAATGTCATCAAACCAGTAGATCGGAATGCCGTAACGGGTCAAAATGCCTTGCAGGTTACGGTATAAGGGTTCTTTGGTGGCAATGTCGCGCACATCAACCCCGCTTTTGACGGCTAAAGCAGCCAGATAGCCTCCCGCTTCACCGATCGCCCACTCAACGGGGTGCATTCGATAAGCGGCGTTGGTGATATGAGTAGTGCCAATACTCTTCGCTGACAAAATCAAGCCATCGGTATTGATAGGAATCAACGCCCCCAAAGGCAGGGTAAACGGCAGAGCAATCACTTGATCACCGGGTAGGCTAGCATGACCAGGCTCATCATTGCCGTGTAAGTCGAGATAGTGGTATTGCCCAACGCCGACGCTATCATCAAAGCTTTTGGCTCGCGCTTGACCTGGAAAAAACGGCTTGGCGACATCTTCGTGGCGAATGGTGGTCATTGCAATCCCCCGACGCGCTTCCCGAATGTAGGGTTCTAAAGCAATGCCATCTTTCGTCCAGGTCAAATCACCTCTAGGTTTTAAGTCAGGGACACCATTCGTCTGTAAAAAATGCACATAAGCGCGGGCTCGCTCTCGTGCCTGCCGAATTTGGTGTTGGCGTTCTTCACGGCTCACACCGACTAAAATGCCATAGCGGTAATCATTGCCACAGCACAGGGGGCCTTTTTCGCCATGCTGATGCTGCCCCCAATTCAATACAGCGACATCTCCAGGGTTAACGACTTTCTCGTTATCTGCTGTACGGAAAATCCGGCGATAGCGAAAGATGCTAAACGGGTTGAAGAAGTCACGCGGTTGGGGTTCCCAACGTCCCTGGCTTTTGCACCAATAAGAAGCACTAAATTCTTGGGGGTTCAACCAAGGATGCTTGCCGTAACCCGCTGGGGCACCGATCGCGACTCCTCGACCAGGGGCGGTACGTTCGACCACAATGTCAAACGTAAACGACTGCTGACACTGGGGCAATGCCTTTTCGGGTAAGGCAGCTTCTCCAGTTTCACTACGAGCTTCTTGCCCGACTCGTGATTCGATCTGACCCAGTTCTAGCAAATCCCCTAAATCGGTGGCTTCAATCACCACTTTGGCTTGCACCGTAAAGGTGGCTTTGGTTTGTAGATCTTGAAAAATCACCCCGTTGAGGCGGCGACGTTGCCCTGGCTTTTCTTGCTGGAGTGTCCCGATTGGTTCGGCAAAGGGGATCAAGATTAGCTTGTCGGAAGCAATGTAAGGGGCGATCGCATCATTCATCGCGGTTGCAGCCACGACCGGGGTAGTACAAAGCGGGCTCACCCAACCCCCACCTGGGTTTTCGACTTTGCGACCATTGACTTTTTGTAACTCTCGTTGGCGATCGCGAAAATCTCGTTGGCTGCGAGAAATGGCAAACCGCTCACCTTCGACATGAAACGGAGTGGCTCGTTGCCGCAGCAGATCACCATCATCTGAGGCGGGTAGCGCTTGAGCGGTAAATTGCCCCCCAACGATCGCTTGAGGTTGCACCAGACAAACGGTTACCCCCATCCGCAAGGCACCCAAGGCGGCTGTATAAGCTGCTGTAGAACCACCAACCACCAAAATTGGATAAGACAGCGATTGCCCAGAAGTAGGACGAGTAAAGGCATTGCTGCTAAAGATGCCCCCTTGGTGGCGAATCGGTGCGGGTGTTGGCATAGTTCCAGTTCTCAACAGTGAGGGAATGAAATGGAGTCGAAATTGCGATGTATGAATTCTAAGAATGCCCAAGCCACTCCCATCGTTCATACAAGATGATTTAAGCTCTAGCCACAAAATTCGTGATTGCAATTCCTGATCAAAATGGGGGTCGAGCAGAACTGAAGCGACGATCGCTGTTTCAAGACGGGTGGGATTTCTTATAATGAACGTTGTTCCATCTTTGCCTCAGGTCTGTGACACATACTCCTGTTTCTCCTACCAACTCCTCTGCGATCGCCGCTGCCACTTCCCGCCCTGACGCGCTAGGCCGATTTGGTCGGTTTGGAGGCAAGTATGTGCCCGAAACCTTGATGCCAGCGCTGAGCGAACTAGAAGCTGCCTACCATCAATACCGCAACGATCCAGAGTTTCAAGCAGAATTGCAAGGGTTGATGCGCGATTATGTCGGTCGGCCTAGCCCCCTATATTTTGCTGAACGCTTAACCGCTCACTATGCGCGTCCCGACGGTTCTGGCCCCCAAATTTACTTAAAGCGCGAAGACCTCAACCACACGGGCGCTCACAAAATTAACAACTCCCTCGCTCAAGCCCTCCTCGCTAAGCGGATGGGTAAACAGCGGATTATTGCCGAAACCGGGGCAGGACAACATGGGGTCGCCACCGCAACAGTCTGCGCTCGCTTTGGCCTCAATTGCATCATTTATATGGGCGTGCAAGATATGGAGCGGCAAGCCCTGAACGTATTTCGGATGCGGTTGATGGGGGCAGAAGTACGACCTGTCGCAGCGGGAACAGGCACCCTCAAAGACGCCACTTCAGAAGCCATTCGCGATTGGGTGACTAACGTTGAAGACACCCACTATATTCTCGGCTCTGTCGCTGGCCCTCACCCTTACCCAATGATTGTGCGTGATTTCCAGGCAATTATCGGTGAAGAAACTCGCGCTCAATGCCAAGAAAAATGGGGCGGTTTGCCGGATATTCTGCTGGCGTGCGTGGGTGGTGGCTCCAACGCCATGGGCTTATTCCACGAGTTTGTCGATGAACCCAGCGTGCGAATGATTGGTATTGAGGCGGCTGGAGAAGGAGTTGATACCGAAAAACACGCTGCAACTTTAACTCGCGGTCGTGTGGGTGTGTTGCATGGCGCGATGAGCTATCTGCTGCAAGATGACGAAGGTCAAGTGATTGAACCCCACTCGATCAGCGCTGGGTTAGACTACCCTGGTGTTGGCCCAGAGCACAGCTATCTCAAAGACAGTGGTCGGGCTGAATACTATGGCATTACTGACAAGGCCGCATTGGAAGGTTTGCAGTTATTGTCGAAGCTCGAAGGGATTATTCCGGCTCTAGAAACCTCCCACGCGATCGCTTATCTCGATCAACTGTGCCCGCAACTCGAAGGCAGCCCCCGCATTGTGATCAACTGCTCAGGTCGGGGTGACAAGGATGTGCAATCGGTGATCAAGTATTTGAATTTAGATAGTTAGGAGTGGTGAGTAATTAGCCAACAACCGCAGGGGCGGGTTTAGTTGATGAATGATCAACTATGCAGTTAACATGACAACGAAATCCGCCCCTACTAGTATTTGCATTACTCCACGGGACAGGCGATCGCTCGTCCTTTTTTATTAAGTGCTTGTCAATATATTTTGGTTGCTTTTGTGCGTGAGATAACAATATTTAGAGTAAATTATGCCGACTATTTAGTTTTAATATTTAAAGCGATCGCCAGATCTCACACTATAGATTGATCTATTGCCGCCTAAGCTTGGCTATTAATCAACTAGATAACTAAAATAGCTAAACATGATTTGTATTCAACCTGCTCCTAAATCCATTACTCCACCATAAGTCATCCGACTTTACCCCTTCACAATGAAGGTTTTGACTTGGTGGAGTTCTATGCTTAACCCATTGAACTCCTTCTTATCGATGAATGATGAAGCTAAGGAGTTGTTCAGATGGTTTCTGAAAGCGTTAGCAATCATGGATTAGCTAAGAATCTGGCGCGTTGGTTAGAATTACCAATTTTTAATCGCATCAAAATACTGCCCTTTACCTTGTGCGCATGGGTGCCACATTCACCTGGCAAAGCCTTACGCCGCGCTGCTTCTCGTCTGATCTGCGGGCATGTCGGCACTGCTGTCAATATCGGCTCTGGTGTCGAATTTTATTACGCTAAAGGCATCCATTTGGAAGATGGAGTTAAGCTAGAACGCGACGTTTGTATTCGATGTAGTGGCAAGAAAAGCAAAATTAAAATCGCAGCATCTGCCAAGCTAGATCGAGGAGTTGATATTAAAACTCATCGAGGCGGCCTGATTCAGATTGGTGCGAATGCCTACATTGGCCCTTACACCTGCCTCTCAGATCACTCGATCAAAATTGGTGAAAATTGTTTGATTGCTTCTCACTCAAGTATCTACGCCAATAATCATATCTTTGCTGATCCTTCCCGCCCGATTAAGAAACAAGGCCATACCTATCAAGGGATTGTCATTGAAGATGACTGTTGGATAGGCAGCGGGGTCCGCATTGTAGATGGAGTTACGATTGGTCGCGGCAGTGTAATTGGTGCCGGAGCCGTTGTTACTAAAAATATTCCTCCATACTCCATTGCCGTTGGAGTGCCAGCTAAGGTGATTTCTAAACGCGGTTCTAAAAACTATTTATCAATAAAATCTGAAGCTCTTGCGTGATAACCTTTTATCTCCAAAAAGTAGTAAAGTTCATTCATTAAAGAGCGGGTTTTATTGCTTTCTTATTATTGATTGGTACTGAGGCTCCTCACTCAATTTTGGGAACAATTGTTCTAGCGATAAGTCCGAAAGAAAGTAAATCGGGATCAAGGCTTGATGACTGCTGAGCTAGATCTCGTCAGGGTTGCGGGTCTACCTTTCTGACTTGACTCTCTGGATTAATTTAGGAGCCTTTCTCATGGTGCGACCCCTTTTGACTGGGATTGCTTGTAGTGCCGCGATTATGGGTGGATTGGTTGGAATCGTGTCAGCCTCAACTCCTGCCCCAGCAGCGAACCCAACCCATCAACCGTTGGCTCCAGTAGCCAGTTCACAAACCCTAATTGCTCAAACCCCAGCGACTCCTTCTCTCAGTGCGATCGAGAAATCTGCTTTTGAGCAAGTTAACAAATATCGTGCCTCCAAAGGGCTACCGGCTCTAGCTTGGAATGATGCGATCGCTCAGCAAGCTCGGATTCACAGCCAAAATATGGCGAATGGTAAAGTGCCGTTTAGCCATGACGGGTTTAACCAACGGGTACATGCGATCGCCAAAACGGTACCCTATCGAGGCGCTGCCGAAAATGTAGCTTATAACCAAGGGTTTAAAGACCCGGCGACACAAGCGGTACAAGGTTGGCTCAAGAGTACAGGCCACCGTACGAATATCGAGGGCAACCACAACGTGAGCGGTTTGGGCGTTGCGAAAAATGCCAAGGGTGAATACTACCTGACGCAAGTCTTTATCCGCCGCCGTTAAGGTTGTGGCCTCTCTCAGCCTAAAAAACTGCAATTTGCTCAATAATAAGGTGTTCTCCTGGACTGGTTAGGGGAGCACCTCGTTTTTGTAGTGGCTGACTCATGGACTTTGCAGACTTTCAGGTTTACGATCGCGACCTACCCGAAACGGCCTTAGCGCAATATCTTCAAGCAGATGCGATCGCTGTCGATACTGAAACGATGGGGTTGTTGCCTCACCGCGATCGCCTGTGCCTGGTGCAACTTTGTGACGCGCAAGGGTGGGGAGCTGTGGTACGCATTGAGCAAGGGCAAACCGAGGCACCCAACCTCAAGCAACTCCTCGAAGCCCCCACTGCGGTCAAGGTCTTTCACTTCGCCCGCTTTGATATCGCCACGCTGAAGCACAATTTGGGTATTCAAGTGGCCCCGCTGTTTTGCACCAAGATTGCCAGTAAATTGGCCCGTACCTATACCCCGCGTCATGGACTAAAGGATGTCGTGCATGAGTTGGAGCAGGTAGAACTCGATAAAAGCGCTCAAAGCTCTGACTGGGGCAATGCAGCTAACTTATCCGATGCTCAACTGCGCTATGCCGCCAATGATGTGCGCTATTTATTGAGCGTGCGCCAAAAGCTAACCACGATGTTGCAACGAGAAGGCCGCTGGGAGCTAGCCCAAGATTGCTTTGCCTGTCTACCAACCTTTGCAACGCTGGATCTATTGCAATATAGAGATTTATTTGAACACTAATCCCACTTAAAGATCCATAAAAAATGGGCCTCCTGGTTGGAAGCCCACTGATTTTTCACTGCCATCTGTTGAGTGCTGGCAACTATTGGAAATCAATCTCTTGCTTTTGAGAATGGTTAGCAACCGCAGCGACTACGTTGTAGCCTTCGGGGCCAGGAGGAATTTGGGAGTCAATAGCACCATCGGTGGGGCCAGCCACTGCTTTCCATGCGGGTAATCCGCCTTGTAGTTCAGCCACGTTATAGAAGCCAGCACTCCGCAGCGATTGGGCAGCTTGAGCGGTTTGCTCGTCACCATCACCATAGACGTAGATATCGCGATTGGGTTCTAAGCTAGACTTAGCGCGGTCAACCAATGTATCCAGGGGCATCGACATGGCACCAGTGATATGGCTATCGTTAAAGGCTTCGCGATCGCGCACATCGAGAATTGTGAGTGCGGGTTCACCCCATTCCAACCGAGATTTAAGGTCATGTACCGAAGAAGTTGCCTTCAACCCAGGGGGCGTGGGGGTGGCATTAGGCAGCTTGTCTTTTGCATGATCAATAGCGTCTGCAACTTTATGGCTGGCGTTGTCTACCGCATGTTGAGCTTTATTTTGCATGTTATCCATAACGAGCTTGTTAATTTGTCAACGTCACTTGAACTTTAAAGGTTCGTGATCAGCGATCGCTCCCCCCAGAGTAAGAAGCCCAGCAATTTATCCCTTTCGGTAGAGCGGCCTCGAAACTTCTAAACTGGATCTTATGACCACTACCATTCAGACCCTCCCGTTAGAAGTTGTGCATTTGATTGCGGCGGGAGAGGTGATTGATTCTCTAGCAGCTGTCGTGCGTGAGCTTGTCGAAAATGCTCTTGATGCAGGGGCGACGCGAATTGCTGTGTCAATCTGGCCCGATCAGTGGCGGGTGCGAGTGGCAGACAATGGCGCAGGGATGGAGCTGAGCGATTTACGGCAAGCAGCAACGCCCCACAGCACCAGCAAAATCCGTGCCAGTGAAGATTTATGGAAAATTACCAGCTTGGGTTTTCGCGGTGAAGCGCTGCATAGCTTGGCCCAATTAGCTGAGTTAGAAATTTGTAGCCGTTGCCCCAATGCTCAGTCGGGTTGGCACGTCCGCTACGATGCTCAAGGGTTGCCTGTTCAAACTAAACCTGTGGCGATCGCTCCTGGTACGGTGATTACAGCCAACAACTTGTTTGGAATCTGGCCTGCTCGTCGCCAAGGTCTACCATCTTTAGCTCAACAGCTCCGTTTAATTCAAACCACGCTCCACCAAATTGCCCTCTGCCACCCTCAAGTAACTTGGCAAGTTGAGCAGAGCGATCGCCCCTGGTTCTCGATTTGGTCGGGGGAAGATGCGAAAGCGGTGTTGGCGCAAATTCTACGCGGTAGCCATGCCCAAGATTTGCGATCGCTAACGACAGTGCTTGATTTAACAGAGAGTGCTGGGGCTGGAAGTCCAACCGTATCGTCTCAAGTGCAGGTGGTGTTGGGGTTACCTGATCGCTGCCATCGTCGTCGGCCTGACTGGGTGCGGGTAGCAATTAATGGTCGCATGGTGAAAGCGCCAGAGTTAGAACAGACGATTTTACAGGCATTCCGTCGCACCTTGCCTCGCGATCGCTACCCTGTGTGCTTCGTGCATTTGCAAGTGCCCCCAGCTCAAATTGATTGGAATCGGCACCCCGCTAAAGCCGAAGTTTACTTACATCATCTTGATACCTGGCAAACGGCGATTACCGATGCGATCGCCCAGACTTTGCGGTTTAGCCCTGCTCAACTGACCGAGTCTTACCACGCTCAGCAAATCGGGGAACTGTTGAAAGTTGCAGAAGCGGGAGGGGGTTACAACTTAAGCCGAGCGATCGCCCCAGCCCCAGAGTCAGCTCTTTCCACAACTACTGCTGCTGCCCCACTACTAGATCTCAAAGCAGTCGCTCAGGTTCGCAACACCTATATCTTGGCAGAACATCCCGCTGGTATGTGGTTAGTAGAGCAGCACATTGCCCATGAGCGCGTGTTGTATGAGCAATTGAGCGATCGCTGGCAACTCGTCCCTCTCAATCCACCTGCCATTTTGCAAAACCTCATGCCTCGTCAACTGGAGCAACTGCAACGCTTGAGTTTCGCTGTGGAACCGTTTGGCGAGCAACTATGGGCCATTCGCACAGCTCCAGAGATGTTAGCCCAGCGATCGGATTGTGCAGAGGCAATTTGGGAGTTGAGTTTGGGCGGCGATTTAGAATCTGCCCTGGTCGCCACTGCTTGCCGGAGTGCAATTCGTAATGGCACCACTCTGAGCTTGCCAGAAATGCAAACGCTGCTCGACCAGTGGCAACAAACCCGCCAGCCGCACACCTGCCCCCACGGTCGCCCCATTTACCTCTCCCTCGAAGAATCAGCTCTAGCCCGCTTCTTCCGTCGCCAGTGGGTGATTGGCAAAAGTCATGGTATTTAATAGGCTCGGCAAAAATCATCAACCACCCGATCTAAGGCGATCGCCCGAGATGCCTTAAACAGCAAGCGATCGCCGGGTTGCACAAGCTGTTGTAAGCGCTTCACGACAGCGGGCTGATTGTTGAACTGCTCTGTGGCAATTCCGACTGCACCCCTAGCCATCGCCTCACTTTCTTGGGGGTCTGCCAAAATCAGTAGGTGATCTAATTGCAACTGAGCCGCTAGTTCGCCCACACGCTGGTGAAATTCGGGTGAGCGATCGCCTAGCTCTTTCATGGTGCCCAGCACTGCAATATGGCGCTTGCCTGGAGTTTGAGCCAATAAATGCAACGCCGCTAGCATTGATTCCAACCCAGCGTTGTAGGTTTCATCTAAAATCACCACATCATTCGGCAACTCCAACCGCTTAGCCCGACCACTGGGCAACTCGACGGTCAACCCATCGCGCAGTGGTTCCCAACTAATATTCAGAGTTTTGGCAACCGCTAGGGCCGCTAAGTAGTTCAAAGCATTGTGTTGACCAGAAAGGGGCAGCGGAAGTGACGCTCCATCAACCTGCAAAGTAGTCGCGTCCAGCAATTGTCCGTGCAAATCTCCGCCTGTTAACCCATACGTGAGAGATTGCCCCTGCCAAACCGTCGCAGCAGTAGACATCAGTAATGGGTTGTCAGCGTTGAGAATAGCGGTTCCTGTCTTTGGCATCTCAGCCAATAACTCGCACTTGGCTTGAGCGATCGCCGCCTCCGAACCTAACCGCCCGATGTGAGCCGTTCCCACATTGGTAATCACCGCAATATCAGGCCGAGCGATTTGAGTCAGCAAAGCAATTTCGCCAGGGCCACGCATCCCCATTTCAATCACCGCAAAATCATGCTCTGGCTCCAGTTCTAAGAGCGTTTTAGGCACACCAATCTCATTGTTATAGTTAGCCTGCGTCTTCAAGACTCGCCCTTGAGTTGCCAATACAGCGCTGATCAACTCTTTCGTAGTTGTTTTGCCCACCGAACCCGTGACCGCAATCACCGGGATCGTAAATTGATCGCGCCACCACCGCCCGATCGCCTGGTATGCGGCTAAGGTATCGGGGACTTGCAGTAGGGGCAAATCACTTTCTTCGCGGGGGGGAACCGCTTCATAGGCTTGATCGACAATGGCAGCGATCGCACCTTGCTCTAGAGCCGTGGCAATAAAGGCATGACCATCAAACTTCTCACCCCGTAACGCCAGAAACACTGATCCAGCAGGTAAGTTACGGCTATCGGTGACAATGCCAGTGGCTCGTTGCCGCATACCAACCTCGGATAAGTTCAACGGGGTAGCATGCAAGATTTCGACGAGTTGAGCTAAGGTGACCTGGCAAGGCATAAGATGAGCAGTTCTACAACAAAACTAGCTGTAATCATACCGTTGCTAGCGCTGTCAAGGCTGCTATCAAGCGGGGGCAAAATTCAGG
>CBIHQL010000057.1:0-13130 GCA_966211855.1 uncultured bacterium | reverse complement strand
CGATTTACCTGTTGCCAACAGTACCAATATCTATGCGGGTGCAGGGTATGCTTTTGTCAAAAATCCGGGCACTCCCTTGGGCGATCGCGATGGAGTTGTGTTAACGACCGGAGTAGAAGCAGGAGTCGGTGACGGTTTAGTGATTTATGGAGATGACAAACTACATCTCAATCGCGATCGCACCGATAAAGAGTCTCCCGTCAAGCTGCAAGTCGGTGCAGGCTATCGCTTTTAATGACTCCTTGTTCTATCTCACAGCCTCACCTCAATCATCTTCATATTCAACCCAAGAGTTAGGGGTTTCTGAGACAGCAACTTTCAGCTTCACAGCTTCGGGGAGTTGCTGTTTTGTCTTGTCATAGATGTATTGGGCGATCATTTCTGCGGTGGCGGCATAGGTGTCAGGCATCACCTCATTCAGAACAGAATGGTCAAGCCCGCCTTTGAGCATGTCTTGCTTGGCCCAACGCAAGGTGCGAAAGTCAGCCACCATCACGGGATGTGGGCAAAACTCTGAAGCATGAAGTTGATGAGAGCTAGCTTCAATTCGTACTTTATAGGTGTGCCCGTGCATTCGTCCGCAGGGGCCGTCATAGTCTGAAATGTAGTGAGCGGCATCAAATGAGAATTCTGTAACTAGTTTCCATTTAGGCATAGCAAGTCTTGCTTCCAGAAGCAATGCAGTTGAGATTCTTATGGTAGTTGACTCAGAACCCCAACTGGCAAAACTTTTGCTGTTTCTTTTTTCTCGTTACTACACCAGAGCGATCGCAGATGATTCTAATCTCTGTAAATGTCTGAAGACCGCCTATCTCGCAACCAGTAAGTGGTTACCTCACCGCGACCTTTGATGCTAATACTGCCCCGTTTTTCTAACACAAATTGCTTTTTGAGAGATTCATAAGTAGCAGCCGTAACTTGAATTTCACCTGCTTTGCCTGTCGATTCCATGCGGCTGGCAACGTTGACTGTATCTCCCCACAGATCGTAAATCAACTTTTGGGTGCCAATCACCCCCGCGACTACAGCTCCGGTATTGATACCAATGCGTAATTGAAAGGGCAATCCATCAGGTTTAGAAAACTGAGTAATCACCTGCTGCATATCTAGCGCCATATCAGCGATCGCGGCGGCATGATTGGTCTTAGAGCCAGGTAAGCCCGCCGCTACCATATAGGCATCCCCGATTGTTTTAATTTTCTCCAGATGATATTTCTCCACCAGTTGATCAAACGCTGAAAAGATTTGATTGAGGAGAGCTACTAGATCTTTAGGTGAGATCTGAGCAGAGACAGTTGTAAAGTCTACTAAATCGGCAAACATTACCGTCACTTCATCAAAACTATCGGCGATCGGGCGGCGAGTTGCAGATAAGCGTTGAGCGATTTGGTAGGGCAAGATGTTACCGAGCAATCCTTCGGTGCGCTGGCGTTGTAGGCGCAGCTCATTTTCCATCTCACGGCGTTCTGTGATGTTGTGGACGGTGCCTTCGTAATACAACACTTGGCCCTGCGCATCTTTTACTGTCCAAATATCCTCAGAAACCCAAATGGTACTGCCATCTTTGCAACGTACCTGAGATTCTGCCTCTGAAATATAGTCAAACCTGCTCAAGTAGACTAGCAATTCTTCTCGGCGCTTGGGCTGAACGTAGATTTGCTGACCAATATTTTGAATGCTGCTGATCAATTCCTCTGGCGAAGTATATCCATAAATCCGCGCTAACGCAGGGTTGACGCTGATATAGTGGCCCTCTACAGCAACTTGAAAAATGCCTTGGGTCGAGTTTTCAAAAAAACTGCTGTATTTTGCAGTGATCTGTTCACATTGTTGAGCTGCTTCTTTTAGTAGAATATTTTCGTGTTGTAGCTGTTGCTGTCGGTGATAAATACCCAGGTGGTAATTGATGCGCAGTAACACTTCTGGCGCTTGGACAGGCTTAGGAATATAGTCACTACCACCGACTGCAAAAGCTGTCTCCTTGGCTGTCAGGGTATCGCTAGCCCCCAAGAAAATGATCGGGATATCACAAGTCGTGGCATTGGACTTCAACTCTCGACAAATGTCATAACCGTCGAAGGTTGGTAACTGAACACCTAGCAGCACTAAATCCGGCTTTTGTGACTCGACTACCAAAAGAGCCGTCTTGCCATCAGTGACGTGTTGCACTTGATAGGATTGGTGCTTGAGTAAGCCAGATAGAGCCTGGATGCTATCGAGGTGATCATCAACGATCAAGATATGCACACGTTTTTGATACTCTGGCTGATTATTCACTACGTTCCTCAGTCCACCGCTGTCTAGAAGCGAATGGTAATCTCACGTTGATAGTAGTTAACGCTTCTACAGACCAACTAAAATCACGACATGGTTGTTGGGGATCATTGTACAGCGCACATATTGGCAGTTGCTGACTCTCATCTGACTGAGTTCAAGCATGCACCTAAAGATTAGACTAAAGCAAGCTTAATCTTGGTTCTCATACATTTCCAGGGGTTCAGATATAGAATCCGACAAATTCGATCAGCAGTTTGTGACAACCTTTTGATGAAATCTTGACACTACAATCTTTAATTTTCTAGGTTTAGCAACCCTTACAGTAGGTTATGGCGATCGCTTAATTTGGCAGGATCTTCAGCGTCTCAGTCATCAGCAAATCTAGCCAGAAAATCATCTGGGTGTTGTTGCGATCGCTGCATTTCACTAAGTTGTTCTTGTGCTCGCTGGTAGAGACGGCTTTGCTGGAGGGCGATCGCACATTGATGAGCTATTTGGCAGGCTAAATCTATTTCCTGATCCGTAAAAATTGCAAAGGTCGGTTTAAACAGCCACAACTCTCCAATTAGAGTGGAGCCATCGGCGATCGGGCAAGCTAAGATCGCGGCTTGATATCTTCCTGGGTTAAAACTCAACGGGCAGAAGGCAAACTGTAGATGTTGCTGCAATTGCTCGGTGAGTTTAGGTACCTCTCTCAAAGGAAGCCGTTCTGGCTGCGTTGGCACTTGAAAAGATCGTCGCTGCTCATAGCGGGTAATGTAAGCAGTGGCATCAGCGTCGTAAAGAGCGACATCACAGCCACGAGCTTGCAAAACTCCTGTCAGTTCGGTAACAACAGTCTGTAAGATCTGCGTTTCTTCAAGAGAGCTACGTACCTTCTCAGTAATGTTTTTGAGAGTGAGTTCATGGCTCAAAGCTTGCTGGAGTGCGGCGGTGCGCTGTCTAACTTGCTGCTCTAGATTGGCGTTGAGTTGCTGCACTTGTTGATAAAGCTGAGATTGCTGAATCGCGATCGCCAACTGTCCGGCTAGCTGCTGCAAAAAATCAACCTCCCAAGTCTCCCAGCGTCGCCAGGTTTCACACTGATGACTAATTAATAAACCCCAAAGCTTACCAGCAATATGAATGGGACAGGCCAGACTTGCCCGCGCCTGAAAGCGAGTTAAGTCATGAATATCACCACTCAGCAAATTGCCAGATTCTCCCTCACAGACCAAGCTGGCATAATGCTGGTTGCCTAGTTGTTGCCAATAGCGTCTAAAACTAGGATGATCAATTTCCTGTCCATGAACGGGTAAGACCTCAGCACTTACAGATTCTGCAACAATCTGACTACTACCATTTTCTGTAAAGCAAGCAATAATAACCCGATCAATTTGCAACAACCGCCGCACTTCTTCAACTGTGATTTGTAAGACTTCATCTACATTTATAGATTGTCGAATATGGTGAATGACACTTCCTAAAAGTTGACGTTCTTGCATTTCAAGTTGCAAGCGATGGTTTTGTTGCTTGAGTTGCCGTTGTTGTTGTTTTAACTGCTGTTTTTGCTCTTGAAGGGTTAGCTGATGACGAATTCGGACTAAGATTTCCTCGGCCTGAAAGGGTTTAGTAATATAGTCTGCCCCTCCAATATTAAAGGCTTTTACCTTATCTTCGGCATCACTCAGAGCACTCAGAAAAATAATTGGAATACCCTGTGTTTCTAGGGAGGCTTTGAGTTGCGTACAGACGGCATAGCCATCTAACCCAGGCATCCGAATGTCAAGTAAAATCAAGTCAGGCCGTTGAGATCGGACTGTTTCCAAAGCCATCTCTCCGCTCGTTGCCTTTCTCACTTTGTACCCTACACCTTGTAAAATTGCGGCAAGAGTACGGAGATTATCGGGATGATCGTCAACAACTAAAATGCTAGCTCGAACGTCTGACATAGCTTTTTGTGATTGCCATCAAAAAGTTGATTTGAGAGAGGCGATCGCGATTACAAGCAAAGGTTCATTAACAACCATAAAACTAAAAGCGCACCCCTTTTCGGCTGGTGCGCTGTTAAATATGAAGTATAAAAATGACTAGTACGAATAAGTTTGGCATTGCTAAATTGGTCATTATTGAAGTTTCCAGATTCAGGAATAGTTAATTGATCATCATGAATAATGTATCGTCTGGATCAGGTAAAGGAGGCAGCGCTCTGAGTAACGTGATAATTTCATTGATATCGCTGCAAAGTTGGCTTTTAAAGTGAGGGCTTTCTAGCCAATAAAAACTGACATCATCAATGACCTGGCTTCTCAAGATGCAGCCTCGAGAAAGAGCAAAGGTGAAAACTCCGTTCATAGACTTTCCCTAACGGTAATAACAGGCAAGGTTTCAGTGATCTGATCTCCTCAGTATCTATCAAGAAGTCTACCTAACTCATCCGCTAGGCAACTGAATCTCCTGCGCTAAATAACGTAGGTGTGAGTAGAGAATTGAACCATTGAACGATCGCCTCTCTAAGCTCTCATCAAAAGATAATAACGATCGCTTAGCTCAGATCCCCTTGCATGATAGATACGCTCACGATCGGTAACTACCAATTTCACTACAAAATCCAAGGTTCACGCGATCGCCCAACCACTTTGTTTTTGCATGGGTTTTTGGGTGACTGTCATGAGTTTGACACCGTGATCTCTCACTTTAGCGATCGCTTTTGTTGCCTGAGCCTCGATTTACCGGGTCACGGCCTTACTGAAGTTAGCGGTGGCGATCGCGACTACACCATGCCCAACACAGCTCAGGCAATTATTTTGCTATTGCAAGAACTACAAATCTCAACGTGTCGGTTGGTCGGTTACTCAATGGGAGGACGCTTGGCGCTCTATCTCGCCATCCATTTCCCGCACTACTTCACACAAGTGGTTTTAGAGTCAGCCTCACCTGGCCTCAAGACTTTTGCAGCCCAAGCCCAAAGAGCCGAGAGCGATCGGAAATTAGCTGCCGAGCTAGAAGCTACCGATCTTCCTACTTTTTTAAGCCGCTGGTATCGTCAACCTTTATTTGCTTCTTTTCGTCAACATCCAGAGTTTGAGCAAATTTGTGAGCGGCGATCGCACCATGATCCTGCCGCGATCGCTCAATCACTTCGTCACCTCAGCACTGGATGTCAACCTTCGCTCTGGCCTTACCTCAGCCAAAACCAACTTCCCCTGTTGCTTCTAGTCGGTGAACAAGATCCCAAATTCATCGCCATCAACACAGAAATGGCGACGGTTTGCCCAACTGCTCAGCTCCGCATCATCCCCGGTTGTGGTCACAACATTCACATCGAAAATCCCCAAAAATTTGCCCAAGCCCTAGAGCAGTTTTTCAACGGAGCTTGCTAGTAGAAGCGGTTGTGAATTGAGCAACCGTAGGGTGGGCATCCTGCCCGCGCAAGTTGGAAGCCTGCACTACGAAAGGTCGTAATCAAAGCGAAATAGCAGAGGTCAGCGACATGGGTGATTAATCAGCCACAACCGCTGCTTTCAAACTACGGCAAAACTCACCGATCGCTTGCAAGCTCTGAGTAGGGCTACCTTCTGCTAAGCGTTTGACAAAGGCACTACCTACAATCACAGCATCGGCACCCCATTCACGAACCTGATGAGCATGTTCTGGCTGCGAAATCCCGAAACCAACACCAATCGGTTTGTCGGTGATCGTGCGCAGATCCATCAGCAAGTCAGGAACGCGATCGCCCATTTGGGTACGCATCCCCGTTACCCCGGTCACACTCACCAAGTAAATAAAGCCTTGAGCTTGCTGCGCGATCGCCTCAATACGCTCTTTAGGGCTGGTCGGAGCAACCAATAAAACGACCTCAATCCCCAAAGGAGCGGCTGCTTTGACCAAAGTTTCAGCTTCTTCTAGCGGCAGATCTGGCACCACTAGCCCACGCGCTCCTGCCTCAGCAATCTGCTCTAGAAACGTCTCAATGCCACGATTGAGAATCGGGTTGTAGTAAGTAAACAAAATAATCGGAGCTTGTAGCTCTGGGCTTACTTGTCGCACCATTTCGAGCACAGCCTCCAAGCGAGTGCCCCGTTGCAAAGCCCGCGTTGCTGCTGCTTGAATCACAGGGCCATCTGCCAGGGGATCGGAATATGGCACACCCAACTCAATTAAGTCAGCCCCATTTTGGTCTAAAACCTTTAAGGCCGCTGCGGTTGTCTCCAAATCGGGATCACCGGCTGTGATGAAAGGAATAAGGGCACACTGCCCGCGATCGCGTAATGCTTCAAAACGCTGAGAAACCGAAATCATCCGCTGCAATCTACCTATCAATTAACATGTCGCAACTCGGTACCCGATTTGGTGCCGCCCAAACAGATTACGATAGATCGATCGCTTCTGGAACCCAAGATTGAGAATTATGGCTAGGGCAATTCATCAGCAGAGGTGCTTGAGCTTTGTTGTCTTTCCTGCTCAATTTCAGCTTGAAGCTGGGCAAGTTCTTCGGGCGTGAGCTCTTCAAGCCGCTTTTGCAGCACTGCCTCTTGGTAGTCCTTAACCTGCTGGTTATAAGTCATGTTTTGGGTCAGAGCCCGTACCAAATAAGTCAGCAACCAGCCAACTAAGCCAGTCACTAAAATAGCTTGGCTCCACACTCCGGCAGTGATGCTATCGAACCCAAAGACTTGCAAGAGCCCGTAAGCCGCACCCCCAGCCAGAAACAGCCCTAGGCCGATTGTAATTACGTCAATCCGTCGCACAGTGCCTATCAATCTCAATAAAAATTAACCTTCGATCGGGCGCTTTTGCGGTCGGAAATTTAGGAAGGGAGCCAACAGCAACAGACCGGGGAAGAAGAAGAAGACCAGAAAGTACATAAAAGCCCGCTCAAACGAGCTAGCGACATACCAGCGCTGCTGAAGATAAAGGTATAACGCCGCCGGAGCCACCAGCAAGTAAGCGCCAGCTACAGCTAAATAAACGATCGCAATCAGCATGGTGAGTTCAGTTGCTAGAAACAAACGATTTCTGGGTTTTGGCTAAGTTGCCAGCCCAGGTTTGAGCAAACACGCTTTCCATTATCCTATGCCAGATTACGTTTTAGGCAGGTTTGCCTACCGATTTAGTCATTGATTACCAAATGACAATCATCGATTTTACGAATATGCGATCGCTTCGGTCTGCTCACCATCAGTTTTCGCCCCCAAGCAAAAAATATTTAACTAAGAGCTTGCATAAATGCGCCATTTGATGTCCAATAGACAACGTGCCCTATGCGGGGGTGTGGCGGAATGGCAGACGCTACGGACTTAAAATCCGTTGACCGCAAGGTCGTGAGGGTTCAAGTCCCTCCACCCCCATTAAAAATCATCTTGCTTTGATGCTCTCCAACTTGTGGAGGGTTATTTTGCTTTTTATCTATAACTATTGCAATAAAGCAACTGCAATAAAATAACGGTAAATTCGGTATATTTAATCACTCACCTCAATACGGAAATTACGCTTTCCGGCTCAAAACAAGCATAAATTCCTATTGATGCGGCTTCCTGAAGTATCTAAATTTTCTCAGGCAATCCGGGAAGTGGCTTGTTTGCTCAAGAAAGATTGTTAGTTTTCGGAAATTACGTGAATTTATGGCGTTGACTTGTATACCAAAGGGTTAAGCAGTTAACCTCAAGAAAGTAGGGCTAATGGCTTAACTACTTAGTCCAAAAGGGTGACACACTTACGTGCTACCTGCATCTATGATGACTAAGTACCTATCCTGTCCCGTGATTGATGCTGTAGATAGAGTGTTAATAGGCACTCAGTTTCCAGCCCATTGAGCGATCGCCTTATCAACACACTCGCGATCGCATCATCGACAAATGGCCCAAGTCAGCCTTTGGCAACTGGGTCAATCTAGTAAGCTTCAGAGCCTTTTTAGAGCTTAGAACCCATGAGTACTAAACTTCAGCGAGGAAACTTAAGCATGTTCAATTTAAAACCAATAGAATAAGCTGATATTTTCTAAAATCTTGGCTTGTCAGCGTGAAGTTATCGATGCTCTACTTGAGATTTTTCCTCATGACGCTGTTCTCGTCTTGAAATCAACCTTGAGCAAGCGCACGTTGTTTTTAGAGTTCTGTTTGAATGCAAATGATCGGGGACGTCTTGCACAGCGATCACCAGGCTGATCTTCCTGTAGAACCACGTAAACTGCGACGCAATACTCAGCAGGCGCAGGAAGTTTTGTATAAATTTCTTCTAGAAATTGTCAAAGTTTGGCATCCAGATGATGTGTTGTTAGAGTTCAAACGTTTGTTTGTACATCATGCAGAATCGAGCAGTTCGGCAGTTGTCCCAGCTTTGTATGAAATAGTTTTTGCCAACGCTGAAGAAGAATTTCGACTGACACTCAAGCGCTGTTGCTACATTCTGGTTAATAACTGGAGCACCAAAAGAGAACACAAAGCAATTCAAAACTTAATTCAGCTCTTTGATGATCCTGCTATTACTCGGCATACCGTCTCACCCACAATGAAGCGGTTACGGGTTTGGACTCAAAATTTCATCAATAGTCAAGACTTTGCCGAACTGAAGTTATTTGTTGCTAAATATGACGATACAGTTACCCATTGGGCACAGCGCTACACTTCATTTTTGCTAGTACCGCAATATGTTGATACGAACAACCCTGTTGAACAAAGAGAAGCTGCTAGAGCACTTTCAAAACAACTAAAAGACCGATTCAAGTTTGATTTAGCTTTATATATTGCCAAGTCACAGTCTACAAACTTAGGCATTCAAGCTCCTAAAAACCCAACCGCTTTGGGCGATGAAGTCTTACGCTTGATCAAAACAATTGTAGCCAGACGGGGGCGCTTCAGTTACACCAATCTAGCAAATATTTTTCTAAAACAAACTCAACACATTATTTATCGCGACTTCAAAGAGAGTTTGAGTGAATACTTAATATTTGGGCTAGAGAATCGAGAATTTGCAGATACTCTTTCTCAAAAACTAACTGAGAAACTCGTTTCCCTCTATCAAAATTATGATAATGAAGTTCTCAGCAGTGCTCTTTTATTGAGAACCTGCAATCGGGTCATCGAGTATTTAACTATTGAGCATCAAGGCGAACCTTCACCATTGTTTGCTTTACTTCTCTCTCAAGGAAACCCTCTGCCTCTGGTGATTGTGCTGCTAAAAATCATTTTGATTTGCGGTCATGCTCGCACACATTTAGAAGCTCGAATTGCTGATTTAATTCGCTACTATGAAGGTTTCTCTGAAGCAGACTGCCAATGGGTTGTTACATTTATGGAAGTCTTTAATATTACCTTTGCTATCTATGCTGAAAATGTCGAATATAACTTGATTAGTATGAAAGGCATTAATCACAAAAATCCAATTATTTATGAATCTACTAATACAAATTTAGATTCTTATAAAATATTTTCTCAACTTAAACTAAATGCTAAGGCAGAGCCTAACGTTGATAACTTGGAAGTTGAAGAATTACCCGATGAGGAATTGCCTAATTTAGATTGACCTTCATGATGCAAGATAATTGCTGCCACCTTTAAGCACGTAACTTGAAATTGATATCTGGCGCAGCCGCTAAACCTGCCCCTATACTTTCGGCGAGAATGCTAATCAAGCGATAAAGGGCGACGACACTCAAGATAAGAGCGGGCGAAAAGGACTGACCTAGTAAGGCGATCGCGGTCGCTTCAAAAACCCCGATACCACCTGGTGCCCCAGGAACAACTAAGCCAAGCAACCAAGCCAAGCTGAAGGTGCTGATCAATTGAGGCACTTGCGACCAAGTAGGAACTTGCAGTGCTAGGAAGGTTAGTAGAAAGCCAGCACTACGCAAACCTAAAAAGCCAATTTCACCTAACAGGGGCCAAATCGGATAGTGATCTAGCGTCAGAACTGGAGCATTTTCTCCCTCAGAGATTTTATTTTTGCCCTTGAGCCGTTTTAGTAGACGGATTGCGAGATTAAGAATACGGGGATGAAGACCAATCAGCACCACAAGCAAGCTGAGGCTTTGCAAACCCCAGCTAGCAGTACGGCTGGTTAACAGAGCGACAATTAAAGCCGCTGCCGCCATCAGTAAAGGTTCGAGGAGCACACTGAGGGTCGCAATCGGAAACGGCACGCCCACCGCGATCGCAGCTTGAGTCCGCCCATAAAAATGCCAGATGTTGCCGGGTAGATATTTAGCAATATTGACTTTCAGGTAAGTCGCGATCGCCCAAGGCGCAGACACAGGTTGCCGTAAATCCTGCAAGATCCAACCCCAGACCCAACCTGACCAAACGTGAGCTAAGAGCGTAACGACCAGCCCCCCCGTGAGAGCCAGCCACCCGAACCCAGTAATCCGGATTGCCGCAACTTCTTGCCAATGATCTTTGAGAGCTTTACCCAAAAAGAAGAGGGTTCCTCCCAAAATTGCCCAACGGAGAAAGGGTTTGAGCCGGGAACTTAGGCGTTTCATCGATTGCCTCTTAAGGAGGAGCCAACGATCGCGATCGCCTCGGTACGCTGAACAGCAGCGATCGCCAACTGCCAACTTTCAATCTGATTCTTTCGAATAGCCCGATCGCACATCAATTGCAGCGTCACATCTTGAGCCATGATTCACCAGCGCCTTCAATTGCTTCCACGCATTCTAACCGCTTCACTTTTAGTCTTCCTCATCTTTTGTCTACAGACGGGGGGTGCGATTGCTCAAGCGTTGCCAACGACCTCATCCACCTCAGCGGCAAAATCCACCTTATCAGCACCAGATGCCACACCAAAATCTGT
Organism: uncultured bacterium; assembly: GCA_966211855.1. Lineage (GTDB taxonomy): Bacteria > Cyanobacteriota > Cyanobacteriia > FACHB-46 > FACHB-46 > CBIHQL01. Next base: position 2,084 of record CBIHQL010000057.1, on the reverse strand, counting down.
AAAAACGAAAGTTTTAGAGACTGGGGCACGGTTCTTGCAAGACACAACCCCTGTCAAGCAGCTAGAAATCTATTTAGACGGCTTCCATAACTATCACAGCGAGGCCAATTTGCCAGGAGAGCGACAGCATCAGATGCGGGTGGCCCACTACTGCCAGGAACTCAGTGAAGATTTGGAGCAATGCGCTGTTTACGACGGAAATACCCGCACGGCTCACCTCATTGGGATCGAGCACATTATTTCAGATGCCGTTTATCAAGCCTTGCCCGAAGCCGAAAAGCGCTATTGGCACCCTCATGATGGAGAGGTCGCAAGTGGAATTCTAACTGCCCCCGGTATTCCAGAGCCAGCTCTACAAGCATTGCTTGATAAAGCTCGGACTACCCACGGCAAAACCTGGCACGTCTGGGATCCTCAACAGAATCCCCTGCCTTTTGGTGAAGCACAGCTGATGTGGGCGATCGCACCTGATCAGGTCAATGCTGAAACTCGTAAACAACTGGCAGCTCGCGAAAAATCAGCGCAGTTCTAAACCTGATATTTAGACGTTAAGTTCCTGAGCGAACTAACTTAAGAGCTACTTCAGGCGGCAGACCCAACATCATTTCTAGCTCAACCTGCGTCACCCCTCGCCGTAATGCGATCGCTAAACTTTGAATGACCTCGATCGCCAAATTCCCAACTAAGTGAGCGCCCAAGACTCGATTTGATTGAGAGTCGGTCACTAACTTGAGAAACGAAGGTGAAGTTGCAGACAGCACTCCCGAACAGAATGGCAAGCTAGTGCGATAGCAAGTAACCGATGATGCCCCAAACTGCGCTTGAGCTTGAGATTCGCTATAGCCGACACTGGCTGCTTCGGGTTGAGCTGAGAGCGCCACAGGAATCAAACGGTAGTCAGTATGATTAGATTTTTGCCCAAATGCACCATCGGCAACGTCACGAGCGGCAGCGATCGCCACAGGTGTGAGGGGAGTCAGCTCCGTGGCATCGCCTACTGCAAAAATATGAGGTTGAGACGTACGGTGAACCACATCCACCGCGATCGCGCCTTGAGCTGTGATATCGACCCCAGCAGCAGTTAAATTTAAGTCGCCCAAGTTAGGTTGACGGCGAGATGTCAGCAAAACAGCATCAACCGTAAGTTGGGGTGAGCCTTCTTTAAAAGTCAGCGTGAAACGGTTGGCGTTAGGGGTAATCGCAGCCAGTTGACTGTTGAGCTGAAAACGGACGCCATGCCCAGCCATTGATTGTTGAATCGCAGTGGCTAATTCGGCATCAAAAGCCGTTAGAATCGCATGCTCTGGCACAATTTGGATGACTTGACCACCTAAAATTGCTAAGCTGCTGGCTGACTTTGTGCCAATATACCCACCCCCAATCACCGCTAAAGTTTGGGGTTGTTGAGGTAGGTGGAATAGTTCTCGCGAGGTAATTGCATGTTCATAACCGGGGATGTCAGGTTTATCCCAGGTGGCACCCACTGCGATTAAGATTTTGGCTGCCGTCACACAGCGATCGCCTACTTGCAGGGTGTGAGGGTCGAGAAACGTCGCCTGTCCCGGCAGAAGCTGAGTACCAGCCTCATCTAAGTGCTTTTGGTGTAAGTCTTGCAAATATTGAATACGCCGTTCGATCGCTTGCACAAACCGAGCCCAATCAAATTTGCTGGTAGTTGAAACCAAACCATACCGACAAGCATCTGCATAGTCATTAATAAAGTCGGCTGCATAGTTCATCAATTTTTCGGGGACGCAACCATGATTGACGCAGGTACCCCCAATTTTGGTTTTTTCGACGATCGCCACCCGTGCCCCATAAGTCGCCGCTCGTTCTGCACCTGCAAGCCCACCAGAGCCTGCACCAATCACTAGCAAATCATAATCAAAGCGCATAGGGTATCTAGCTCAAGCCTGGACAGGGAAACCAACCTCGCAGCATAGAGTGTCAGCCCAGAATTGAGCGTCGTTCTTAGGGTTCATTTTTGGCTGTGGCCTACGTTTCTAAACGGTTCGCGAGCGATCGCTGATCATTTGCGCTTCTAACTCCTGGCATAGATCTCTCTAGAGTTAGAGAAAGCAGAC
>CBIHQL010000056.1:0-13232 GCA_966211855.1 uncultured bacterium | reverse complement strand
TTTTTGGCGTGAAAAATCACGATTTCTGTGTTCGGGGTTGCTGTACGCCGGGGGCGGCGGGTTTTGACGGCTGGCGAGCGCTTGCGGCACTCCGCAGCAAAGCACTAAGAGAAAAACGACACAGCAACGAAAAATAAATTGCCAAATCATGATGGTGTCAGCCCAAACTCAGAGAAGAGAAGCGTTTCAGGCTCATGGTAGCGTGGATTTATCTTTCTGGCACGCTGTTATTCTGTTGGTAAGTGTTGGGAGAAAACTATGCCCCATTTCGTGTTGACTTGGCTGGTAACGGCTGTGGCCTTGCTGATTACATCCAATTTGGTGAACGGGTTTGAGTTTCCTGGAGGATTTATAGCCGCTGTGATCGCAGCCGTGATTCTCGGTCTAGTGAATGCGATCGTGCGACCGATTTTGATTTTCTTCACCCTGCCACTAACCGTGTTGACCTTGGGCTTGTTCTTGTTTGTCGTTAATGCCCTGTCCATCTGGATTGTTGCAGCACTCTCACCCGGCTTTAATGTTGCTGGGTTTATCCCCGCATTATTGGGGTCAATCGTGCTGACAGTTGTGACCAGCGTTCTCAACTGGTTTGTCAGAAGAGTTGATTAATTGCTAGTTGACTCAGCGTCGAAGCCGAGATAGCCGCGTGGCGTAATCATCCAATCGACATGTAGGCGGGTGCTGGCATTGCCGATTAACACCGTGGTCAGCATATCGACGGGTACTTCAGAGAGTTCTTGCAAGTTTGTTATCGTGATTTTCTCGTCATCGCGATAGGCCGATCGCACTAAGGCCACAGGGGTTTGAGGATCGCGATATTGCAGAAAAATCTGGCGGGCGATCGCGAGTTGCTCGGTGCGAGTTTTGGATTTCGGATTGTACAAAGCCGTCACAAAGTCAGCTTGGGCAGCAGCGGTGAGTCGTTTCTCGATCACTTCCCAAGGGGTGAGCAAATCGCTGAGGCTGATTGCACAAAAATCGTGCATCAACGGTGCCCCCACTCGTGAGGCTGCTGACTGCAAAGCACTAATCCCCGGAAACACTTGCACTTCTGGGGTACAACCATCCCAACCTTGGGCACGCAGTTCTTCGAGCACTAAGCCTGCCATGCCATAAATGCCGCAATCCCCCGACGAAATCACCGCTACAGTTAAGCCCCATTGAGCCAAGGCGATCGCTCGTTCGGCTCGTTGGCGCTCTTGAGTAATCGGCAGTGCTTCAATAATTTGTCCCGGACGTAGCAGCGATTTCACCAGGTCAATGTACAGCGAGTAACCAATCACTACATCTGCTTGAGCGATCGCGGTTTGGGCGGCAGGCGTAATTTGGCTCAATTGTCCTGGCCCTGTGCCCACCAACCACAGCTTTCCGGTGCATCCGGTGTATTCTCGCTCGGTTTGGGCGATCGCCACGGTGACAGCTCCCGGTTGATCGTCAACCCGGATGATTTGTTTGGTGACTCGGAGGGAGTTAGCAGTTGGCGACTGGCTGTGAGCGTTTGGCTGGTTGGCGTAATCCAAAATAGTTGGGCTAAACTCAGCGGCAGCTTGGAGGGCGGCGGCTTCAGAAACGCTAGGAGTACCAACTTCGGCTTCCACCACAGCAGAAGGAGTGGGGACAAGGACGGATTTCAGAGCCTCGGCGGGAAAGCAGCGTAAAGGCCACTGGCGATCGCGACACAATTCCACTAGACCCACTTCATCGGCTTTGAGGTCGAGAGTTGCCACGCCTGCGATCGCCGCTTCAGCGAGGTGATGCGCCTGACATACCTGTTGAATTGCACTCTCAATCAATTGGCGGGAAGTTCCGCGTTCGCAGCCGATCCCGACCCACAACACACGCGGATGCCATTGCACTTTCGGGATGTCTGATTCTGAAGAAAATTGCCGTTGGATCGGGCTGATCCAGACTCTTGCCTCAGCGTTTGACGTTTCAGGCTGTTGCGTGGCGGTATGCTCAGGCCAACCCCACTGAAACGAATGGTCGGCAGGTAGATGACTTTGCCAGAGAGGCGATCCGGCTTCTTGAATCACTTGCACTGGCGCTTGACGAGCGATCGCCGCGCTCACACCTGTCCAATCACCACTACCTTTTTGCCAACCAAAGGTAGTACCCAACACATCAATACCAGGCAGCTGCAGCCGATTTGCTGCTCCAGTGAGGATGGGAGTGGCACCCAGTTGTCGAGCGATCGCAGTCGTTAGGCGATCGGCTCCCCCTTGATGCCCCCCGCACAAGCTGATGACAACTTTGCCTGCTTCATCGACTACCACCACTGCCGGATCGGTGGTTTTGTCTTGCAATAACGGCGCAATCAACCGCACCACAGCCCCGGTCGCCAAGCTAAACACAAACCCGCGAGACTGGGGCCAAAGCACGGCTAACTGATCCGCCAAACTACCGCTATAGGTTTGAATGGCAGGGTGAGAATTGACCAAATCGCTCAGAGAATCGGATACCCATAGGGTTACGGCTCCAGATTCCCAGAGGGGTTGAAGGATTTTGACACCTTGAGGCGTGGTGGCGATCGCAGTCAGGGGTTGAAAGTCTTGAAACAAGGATCTGTTGCTAAACGAAAGGGCAAAGGGCGCAAAAACCGCCTAACCCGAAGGCAGGCGGTCAGATTATTAGCTTAAAGCTCTACGAGTTAGAAGCCAGATTAAATTTGAGAATCGCTAGCAGGTTGGGCGATCGCAGCACTCGAAATTGCTGGAATTGTGGGTGCAGATTCAACTTCTGTCGGGGTACTAGCCATCGGTTGCAGCATAGGTGATTTAAGCACCGAGTCATTGGCGATCGTAAACAGCGGATTCGACAAAATCCCTGCTAAAGAAGTCGCGATTAACGACAGCACAATACCCACTTGCAGAGGCCGCATTCCCGGCAAATTCCAGCGAATTTCGGGGTAGTTCTTCACTGCGTCCGACATTTCCTGGGGTTCTTTGACCACCATCATCTTGACCACACGGATGTAGTAGTAAATCGAGATCACAGTGGTGACTAGACCAACCAACACGAGGCCATACGCCCCAGCCCGCCAGCCAGCCCAGAACAGGTAGAGCTTACCAAAGAAGCCTGCCAATGGTGGAATCCCGCCCAATGACAACAAGCAAATGCTCAATGCCAAAGTAAGCAGAGGGTCTTTTTGGTACAAGCCAGAGTATTCGCTGATTTGGCCGGTGCGTAGCGAGAACAAAATCACGCAGGTAAAGGCACCTAGGTTCATGAACAGGTAGACCAGCAGATAAAAGACCATGCTGGCGTAACCCGCGTCACTGTTGGTAATCAACCCAATCATCACAAAGCCAGCTTGCCCAATTGAAGAGTAGGCGAGCATCCGCTTCATGCTGGTTTGAGCGAGAGCGACCACGTTACCCAACACCATACTCAAGATGGCGAGGGCGGTGAAGACAAACTGCCACTCGTGGGTCAGCATCGGGAAAGCTGTGACCAACAAGCGAATGGCGAGGGCAAAACCAGCCGCCTTCGAGCCGACCGAAAGAAACGCGACAACCGGAGTGGGGGAGCCTTCGTAAACGTCAGGAGTCCACTGGTGGAAGGGAACTGCCGCAATTTTGAAAGCAATCCCAGCGATCGCAAATACCAACGCAATCACGAGGCCAATCGACTGCTCAGTGCCCGCCGCACCAATACTGGTTGCGATCGCACTCAAACGAGTTTCGCCACCCGACAATCCATACAACAGCGACACCCCATATAGGAAAATCGCCGAACTCGAAGCTCCAATCAACAAGTATTTCAGAGCAGCTTCATTCGAGCGGGGGTCACGCTTCATGTAGCCTGTCAGCAGGTAAGAGGCAATACTGAGCGTCTCCAGTGAGACAAACACCATCACCAATTCATCAGCCCCAGAGAGGAACATGCCTCCCACAGTCGCTGTGAGCAAAATGCTTAAAAATTCTGCAAGAGAGGTGCCAGATTGCTCTACATACCGGATGGACATCAGGATGGTAACTGCCGCCGACAGCGCAATGATGCCCCGGAAAACCACACTCAAGGCATCACTGTTAAAACCACCCAAAAAAGAAATCGGATTGGTGGTCTCCCACTGAAAATAGAGAGCAGCCGTAGCGCTAAGTAAGCCCGCGATCGCTGCGTAGGGAGTCCAACGCGAGGCAGCACGCCCCACAATTAGGTCACCGACCAGTACCACAAGCAGGGTCACGATAACGATTCCCTCTGGCACGATCGTCCCAGCATTTAACTGGGCTGCAAGATTAGCAAAGTCCATAGGGGTTAGGCAGATTGAACAGCACTAAGGAACAAAGCAGTATATAAAGCTAGCCAGGGGGGCATCCATAAATTGATGTCTTCCGGCTGTTGAGCAAACCGCTTCCGTATTTTTGAAGATAACGCCTTCAAGAGCATCTTATCGCGCTATCTCATTGCTTTCTCCGGTTGTGAATCAGTATTTATTACTAAAATAATCAAATTTCTTCACGGCATGGTGTCCTGATCAAGGGAGCCACTGGTTTGCAAAACTTCACAATCGCTACAAGTTTAACAGCTAAAAAACGCTCAAATCGTTAACCAGCCTATTTCTAAGATGGATGTGATCCCCATTTGCACAGATCAAACTTCAGGAAACCCCTGCAAAAAGTTTTGTCAAAACTGAGGATTCCATCAATATTGGTTATAAGTAGAGATCAAGACCCCGTATGATGAGTTCTCTGCCTAGGCTCCACTGATAGGAGGAAGCAAGGTCTAGGCTCGTACGTTAACCTGAACCTGTTTACAGTCGGCAAGCACGAATACTGGTTTAGGCTCTGCCTTGACATCTTGCTCAAAATCTTTCCAGTTTAAAAGCTATCTAGCCTCGCTGCTATTGTTTGCCTGAAGTCTAACGATCCCATGTCAACTCTTGTCATTGTTGAATCTCCGACCAAAGCCCGTACGATTCGCAACTACCTGCCATCCGGCTACCGTGTAGAGGCGTCGATGGGGCATGTGCGCGATTTGCCTCAGTCTGCGAGCGAAATTCCGGCGACGGTCAAAGGGGAAAAATGGGCGCAGTTGGGAGTAAATGTCGAATCCGATTTTGAACCCCTGTATGTTGTGCCGAAAGACAAGAAGAAAATCGTCAAAGCCTTAAAAGACGCTTTGAAAGATGTCGATGAACTTGTCTTGGCAACTGACGAAGACCGAGAAGGGGAAAGTATTAGTTGGCATTTGTTGCAGCTTTTACAGCCCAAAGTGCCAACCAAACGAATGGTGTTTCACGAGATTACTCAAGAAGCCATTCAAGCCGCCCTCAAAAATTGCCGTACCGTAGATGAGCAGTTGGTGCGTGCTCAAGAAACTCGGCGCATTCTCGATCGCTTGGTAGGCTATACCCTCTCACCCCTGCTGTGGAAAAAGATTGCCTGGGGGTTGTCGGCAGGTCGGGTACAGTCAGTTGCAGTTCGGTTGCTGGTGAACCGAGAACGCCAACGCCGCGCCTTCCGTAAAGGGACTTACTGGGATCTCAAAGCGACGTTAGCCGCAGACGACAGTACTTTTGAATCTCGTTTGGTCACATTGCAAGGTCGCAAGGTGGCAACTGGGAGTGACTTTGATGAAGCTACTGGACAGATTGCCGCAGGTCGAAATGTGGTGCTGCTCAGCGAGGCCGAAGCCAGAGATTTACAAGCTCGGATCGCTAACCAAACTTGGACGATCTCAGGCATTGAAGAACGACCTGTCACCCGTAAGCCAGCCCCGCCCTTTACCACTTCTACGCTGCAACAAGAATCAAACCGCAAGTTGCGACTCTCGGCGCGTGACACAATGCGGGTAGCTCAGAGTTTGTATGAGCAAGGCTTCATCACCTACATGCGGACGGACTCGGTACATCTGTCGCAACAGGCGATCGCAGCCGCTCGGACTTGTGTAGAAAACAAATACGGTGCTAACTACCTCAGCCCAGAACCGCGTCAGTACGCCACCAAGAGTAAAGGCGCTCAAGAAGCCCACGAAGCAATTCGTCCAGCGGGCAGCACCTTTCGCACGCCTCAAGAAACTGGGTTAAGTGGTGCCGAGTTCCAACTGTATGACCTGATTTGGAAGCGGACTGTCGCTACTCAAATGGCTGAAGCTCGCCAAACTCATGTCACCGTTCAAATTCAAGTTGAGGATGCTGGGTTCCGAGCCAGTGGCAAGCGCATCGACTTCCCTGGTTTCTTCCGCGCTTATGTGGAAGGCTCTGATGACCCAGATGCGGCGATCGAAGACCGGGAAGTGATTTTGCCCGACCTGAAAGTAGGTGACACGCCTACCTGCCAAAACCTAGAAGCGATCGGTCATGAAACCCAACCTCCCGCCCGCTACACCGAAGCTTCTTTGGTGAAGACTTTAGAAAGTGAAGGGATCGGTCGTCCGAGTACTTACGCCAGCATTATCGGCACCATCATTGATCGTGGGTACGCCCAAATGGTCAGCAATGCTCTGGTTCCCACTTTTACTGCCTTTGCAGTTACATCCTTACTCGAAAAGCACTTCCCTGACTTGGTAGATACGAGTTTTACGGCTCGGATGGAGCAAACTCTGGACGAGATCTCAACCGGAGAGGTGAAGTGGTTACCGTATCTCAAAAAGTTTTACTCCGGAGATACAGGTCTCGAAACTCAAGTCAAAGAGCGAGAAAGCCAAATTGACCCCACCGCAGCCCGCACGATTGAGCTTGAAGATCTCGAAGCTAAAGTTCGGATTGGGCGGTATGGAGCCTATCTTGAAGCCGAAAACGGTGATGGTGTGGTCAAAGCGTCGATTCCGCAAGGGCTAACTCCGGCTGACCTTGACCCAGATCAAGTTGAAGTGATCTTGCGGCAAAAAACTGAAGGCCCCGACAAATTGGGTTTACACCCCGAAACGGGAGAGCCAATTTTTCTCCGCCTTGGGCCATTTGGGCCTTACGTACAACTCGGCGATTTGTCTGAGGGCAACAGCGAACCCAAACGGGCTTCTTTGCCTAAAGGGGTGACGATGGATGATGTCACTCTCGAAATGGCAGTTGGTCTATTGTCCTTACCACGTCACTTGGGCGTTCACCCCGAAACTGGGGGCAAAATTCAAGCGGGGTTAGGGCGGTTTGGGCCTTATGTGGTTCACGACCAAGGCAAAGCAGGGAAAGAATATCGATCGCTCAAGGCTGACGATGACGTGCTAACGGTTGCCTTAGATCGAGCGTTGGCGTTGCTAGCTGAACCAAAAGCGGGTCGAGGCAGTCGCCGCAGCAAATCAAAAGACCCATTGAAAGAGTTGGGAGCGCATCCGGCTGATGAAGAGCCCGTCAATATTTATGACGGTCCTTATGGCCCTTACATCAAGCACGGCAAAACCAATGTCTCGGTGCCTGAAGATCAAACCGTTGAGTCATTAACACTGGAGGCGGCACTCGAACTGCTTGCCACAAAGGAGTCAACGAGTAAATCGGGGCGTAAATCGACTAAATCGACGGGAACGAAGAAAACAGCAGCGAAGAAGAGCGAAGCAACCGAGAAAAAGACAACGGCGAAAAAGTCTACGACTAAGAAGGCAAGCTCGGGCACCAAGAAGAAAACTTCTACTCTAGAAGGCTAGTAGACCTTGGCAATATAGCTACCTCTCGTAGTACAAGCTTCCAGCCTGTGCGGGCGAGATGCCCACCCCACGCTTGCTAAACTCACGCCCGCTTTACTAGTGCGCTAAATCTGGAAAGACTGCCTGCACAGCGGGGTGTACCAAGCGGCGATCGCTAACGTTAACTCCTTTGGCGAGGATTTCGTCTTTGGCGAGAGCGTCTAAGCCATAGTTGGCGAGTTTCAAAACGTAGGGCAAGGTGCTGTTGTTGAGGGCTTGAGTGGCAGTCCAGGGCACAGCACCGGGCATATTGGGCACCCCATAATGCACGACGTTTTCTTCAACATAGGTGGGCTGAGTATGGGAAGTCGCTCGGACGGTTTCGATGCACCCCCCCTGATCGACCGCGACATCGACAATCACAGAACCAGGGCGCATTTGAGCTACCAGCGATCGCGGCACTAAAACCGGAGCGCGACGACCCACCACTAACACCGCTCCAATCAACAGATCGGCATCAGGCACCACTGCTTCTACTTGCGCTGAATTGCTGTATAACAACTCAATGCGAGAGCCAAAAATTGTTTCCAGGTAGGCCAAGCGATCGACGCTCACATCTAAAATCTGGACTTGTGCGCCCATACCCACGGCTATTCGAGCTGCTTCGGTGCCGACCACACCACCGCCCAAGATGACTACCTTTCCGGGACGCACACCAGGCACACCCCCTAAGAGCACCCCTCGACCTCCCTGCTGCCTTTCTAAAAAGCGTGAGCCAAATTGCACCGAAAGGCGACCTGCAATCACGCTCATGGGGGTGAGCAGCGGCAATCTCCGATCGGGTAGCTCGACGGTTTCGTAGGCGATCGCTGTCACGCCAGAACTCAGCAAATGTTCGGTTAAAGAGCGATCGGCAGCGAGGTGCTGTTAGGTAAACAGCAACTGCTCTTTTTGCAAGAACTCATACTCGGTAGGTAACGGCTCCTTGACTTTAATGACTAAGTCTTGATCCCAGGCGGCGGCAGCATTTTGGACAATCACGGCTCCTGCTTGCTCGTAATCGCGATCGCTAAAGCCTGAACCTATACCAGCCTGCGTTTCTACAATGACCTGGTGTCCACTTTCACCCAAAGCTCGGACACTACTCGGAGTTAGCCCTACCCGAAATTCTTGGTCTTTCGTTTCTTTCGGAACACCAATCTTCATTTGCTACCTACCTGTTGAGGGTGATCTGCGACCCTTGGCTCTAGCTTAAATAGTTCAATAGGTACAGTGTGAACCTCCTTCAGCAGGAAATTCCTCCGCTCGATTCTCTATCTTGTTGCTGAGGCCAAGGCTTTGCTGTGAGGGCGATCCCCGCTGTTTGCCGAAATTTCTCTAAAAAATTGATTAACTGAACTGGAGGAAACGTGAACTTGACGGTCGGGCTCACCTTCTGAACAATAAGGGTGGGTGAAGAATTGTAAACAGTCTCTGAGTTTGATTTAGAGATTTATTTCTAGGGAGTTATTTTTCTGGAATTTAATCACCCAAAATCTGCTTTAAGTTCAGTTGACGACCGGATCATTTAACGAGCCTTCTAGAAACTATGACTCAACCACAACCAACAACAACTCCTAGACTCACTGAACCTAAATTTGGGTTTAATGAATATGCCGAACGTCTGAATGGTCGAGCTGCAATGATCGGGTTTGCCATTGCCGTTGCCATTGAATATTTCACTGGGCAAGGAGTCTTAACGTGGCTTGGTTTGCGCTAGGTCAACCCTAAAGACCTCGACTCTTTCCTGGGTTTGAGACGCTTTGAGATCGCATCTCCACTCTCAGTCACTGAGGAAAGAGTTGCAGCTTCCTCATCAAGAAACTGTAAAGGTTACCGGAATTTTCTGAAGGTTGGCAGTAAGTTTTTTATAATCCTCCGTAACATTCACGATCCAGTTAAAGTAGAAATTAAGAATTCTCGATATAACTGCTAAACAACTTCGTAAATTTCCTGGCTAGACTGCAATTCTTAGGATTGCTAATAAACCGAAGCAGAGTAAATTGTGATGAACGTGTTGTGGCCTCGATTGTTAAGAACAGCTTACCGAAAAGAACCAATTTCTAGCTTTATTGTGGCGGTTGGCATGGTCGATACGGCGATCGGCGGCTTAAACGATCGCTGGTCTTTATTTTCGTTTGGAATCACTACCGTTGGTATAGCGATCGCCCTCCGCTGGTGGTTGACGCAGCGCTCTCAAGTTGAGCAGCCTGAAGAGATTCCGCAATACTACCTGCCATCTCGCTCCTCGCGTCCCCAATTACCTATTTTGTCAGTATCGAAGAAAAGACCCCCATCACCTTAAGGCGCGATCGCAAAGGGGTTGAGTTAGGTTAAACGCTATGCCTGTGATCGATACCAAGTCGCTGCTCAAAATTGGTGAAGTGGCGGCTCAAAGCGGATTATCTGTCAAAACCATTCGCTATTACGAAGAGATTGGTCTGCTAACCACGACTGTGGAACGTTCTGAGGTAGGCTACCGTCTCTTCGACCGTCAAGTGCTGAATCGGCTGGCATTCATTAGGCGTGCCCAGTCGCTAGGGTTGAGTCTGAGCGAAATCCAAGAAATTTTGGCGGTACACGACCAAGGCGAGTTACCCTGCGGCGAAGTGAGGCAACGCTTAGAAGTGAAAGTCGAAGCGATCGCTCAGCAAATTGAAGCCCTAGAAACCCTCAAAACAGAGTTGCAAGGCATTCTCTCTGGCTGGGAAGAGCAGCCACCCACCGATCGCATTGCCCATACTATTTGCCCCAACTTACAACCCGACTCATGAAAGATCTGTCGTCTCTGGTTTCACGTCGCCGATTGCCCCGTCAGCGCTGGATCTTCTGGGGATCTGTCTTGGCTAGTTTGTGTGGTGTGGTTGGCTCAGCCCTCAGCGTCCAAGCCCAACCTGCACCCAATGCCGCGATCGCCCAAAAGGACGTGATTGTAAACACTACAGATGCGACCGAAACCACCGTTACTCCCGTCTCAGCACCTCTGACTGGAGCTTGGCGGAGCCCTCAACTGGTTCGGATTCTCAAGGGCCATAAAGCCGCAGTCGAGTCCTTGCTGTTTTCCCCAGATGGTCGCACCCTGATCAGCGGCGGTAGTTATAACGATGCCAGCATTCGGTTTTGGAACTGGTCTAGGGGCAAACACGATCGCACCCTCAACGTCCATCAAACCACCGTTTCATCCTTGGCAATCACACCAGATGGGCAAACACTTGCGAGTGGTGGGACTGACGCCATCCTCAACCTTTGGAATTTCCAAACCCGCGAATCTAGCCGCATTTTCCTCGAACATTCCAGCAATATTTTGGCAGTGGCGATCAGCCCCGATGGTAAAACCCTGGCTAGCTCTGGCCTAGACGGTATCAAACTCTGGAATTTAGAGACCCGACGCCCCCTCTATACCTTAGAGAACGAGCAGCATGAAGTCTATGCACTGGCGGTCAGCCCTTCAGGAGAATACCTGGTTAGTGGAGAAGACAACGGCCTGATCAAAGTCTGGGATTTTGCGACAGGGCGGCCTCTGCGTACTCTATCTGGTCATACTGCTGCAGTTACCTCTTTAACCTTTACTCCGGCTGGCGAGTTGATCAGTACCAGTCGCGATCGCACCATCAAAGTGTGGAGTCTAGATACAGAAACTCCCGTCCGGACTCTAACAGGTCATACCGATTGGGTCTATGCCACAGCAGTCAACCCCGATGGGCAGACCTTAGCGAGTGTCGGTCAAGACGGTGTCAGACTGTGGAATTTAGCAACCAGTGAACTGATCAGCACACTCCCAGCTCAAACTGATTGGGTCAAGTCTGTGGCGTTCAGTCCTGATGGGCAAACCTTGGCAACCGGCGGAGCAGACCGATTGATTCAGATTTGGCATAATGGGCCACTGGTAACGAAAAAAGCCAAAGCGAAATAAAAAACAGGGAAGAGGATTGATGTTCTCTGCCCTGTTTGGTTTTGAGTTGTTTTGTGGGTCAGACTGTGAATCTTGTAGTTTGCGCCGCAGCGCTTGAGTACGCTTCTTGATCTGTCGCTGTCTTGCTGAGCCACCTTTGCCTTTAGAGTTACGACCCTCCCGGCGAGGAGACTCCCAGCGCTTGAGCCGTTGAGCCATGATCATCACCTACTGAGTTTTGAGATATGGGCGGGGAGAGACTCGAACTCTCATGACCGAAGTCGCCACATTTTGAGTGTGGTGCGTCTACCAATTCCGCCATCCGCCCTCGGATGCACTTTTATCATCATAGCGACTCGTACCATTTTTGACAAGCCTCTGATATTCATTTGTGCTCGCCCAGCGATCGATTTCTCTAGCCCGCAAAACTGGAACCGGATGTGTTAGCGGTGCCGTTTGGGCTTGCTTCAACAGTTCTCCGAGGTCGCTCTTGCTGACATCGTCGTAAGACCGAGCCTGGGCAATGAAGGCATCAAGATTGAGCTTGGCGGCGAGGGTTGGCGACCCACCTGTTAGCTTCATCAACAGCGAGGCCACAATTTTCGGATCTTGAGCGACTAATAGAGCGGCGCGATCGCAAGTAAACTCGGCACAGCGCACCCACTCCAGCAACTGAGACTGCAAGCTTTGAGCAATCATGCCACCGAGATTAGGCAACTGCCCTGCTGCTAAGACAATCAAATTCGCCAAGGTTAAATAGACACCGTGGTCACACTTGAGATGACCGAGTTCATGGGCAATGACTGCTTGAATTTCATCGTCGTTCAGCAACTCTAGCAAAGAGGTGTGAATCACAATGAACGGTTGCCGACCCCGCATGGCAAACGTATAGGCATTGGGTACTGGATGCTGCCTAACGTAGAGCTGAGGGGCATCTAAATCAAGGACTTGAGCCGCCTCAACCAATAGCTGATGCAGATGAGGCAGTTGTTGCTCACTCACCAAAATGCTGGAGGCAATATTGTCGAGATAAAACACCTGCTCTGCCAATGGCCCCAAGAGGTTACGCACCAACAGATCAAGCCCTGGTAATTGCTTCAGGGCTTGGGTGGCCTCCCGGTCGAGGGGGTGGCGAAATTGATCTGCTTTTAAGCCAATCAGAGAAGTTTTGAGTGAGGACATGCAACCACGCTGCCAACAGCCAGCAGACAAAAAGATTCGGATGAGCGAACTTGATCGCGATCGCAGCGCTGAACCGAAGCGATCGCTAGGCATCAGGGTTTAAGGCTAACACAAAAAACCTGGAGCGATCGCCGCCCGAGTTCACCAGCAGCTATAAAACCGAGATTAAGATCAAGCCGAAGATTTCCGACTGCTAGCTGCTATTAGCAAGCCAGTTAGTTTGAAGAAGTTGCCGACTCTAAAGACGCCACTTCTGAAGCTGGAATTTCGTCTTCAGAAACTCGTTGCACCTTCGCACCGATTTTCAAGAGCTTGGCATCTAGATTCTCGTAGCCACGATCTAAGTGGTGTAACCCCTGAATCGTTGTTTTACCTTCAGCCGCTAAGCCTGCCAAAACTAGCGCCGCCGAGGCTCTCAAATCAGTTGCGACTACCGGAGCACCCGATAGCATTGGCACACCTCGAATAATGGCATGATTGCCCTTGACTCGAATGTCTGCCCCCATTCGGTTCAACTCAGCAACGTGGCGGAGACGATTTTCAAACACAGTCTCGGTGATCA
>CBIHQL010000055.1:0-13255 GCA_966211855.1 uncultured bacterium | reverse complement strand
AAATCGGCGAGATGGGCATAAATCTCTGAGAAAGCGGCCTTTAAAGTAGCCATATTGCCGCCATGACCGTTGATAAAGAAAAACTTGGTGAAGCCTGCTCTAACTAAGCAAGTGAGATAGTCTCGAATCACCAAAATTAGGGTGCTGGGGCGTAAACTAATCGTGCCTGGGAAAGCCGTATGATGCAGCGCCATGCCCACATTGATCGTTGGGCCGACCATTGCTTGAGTTGCCTCCCCGACACCTTTGGCAATGACCTCAGCGCAAATGGCATCAGTGCCAATTAAGCCAGTTGGGCCATGCTGCTCGGTAGAACCAATCGGCAAAATAATGCCTGACGAGCCTTGTAGATACGCTTCAACTTCTAGCCAAGTACTGAGATGCAATAACATAGAGGGTAAGTAAAATCTGGAGGGTTCGCCGGTGTGTTGAAGCTTCTATTATGCAAGGAAGCCATCTGGCTGATCACCTCGTTAATAGAGGAGAAACTTTGCGCTTCCGTGCCCGTCAGTAAAATGCGCTGAGCCTTTTAAGGAGTCACACAATTTAGCTGAGCTTCTTCAGCAAGCATTTTGGATTTCTTGTAAATCCTCTGTAAGGAGGCACAAACTCAGCCCAACACTCGTTAGAATGATGGAAACTCGGTGTTCCAGATCACTGTTACAGGGTTACAGTCCCTATTATTTAGAGCAAATCCATTCACCCTCATTTTATTCAACCGAAAGTTGCTAAACTTGCAGATCAAATACCCAAAGCACTGCCTGCTGATGACTGCACCTTACGGGCAGGCGGATGATGACTCAGCAATGCCAACCCTTGAGAAAAAACAATAAGCTTCACTGCGGACAGACAAGTGGCTCACAACCATAGCTCTCACCTCTGAGAGCTGCTGAACTAACAGTAACGTGACCACAGCAATTGATTAAGCATTTGAAGAGTTTAGGTGCTCAGGAGAAATCACACATGCTACACCGCAAGATTTATCAACTCTGTTCAGATGGTCGCGAAGTGTGGATTTTCTTGCGGGATCAGCAACGCTGGATCGAACGCGCTCGCATCTTAGATATTGAAGGCGATCTAGTCACCCTGCGCTACGAAACCGAAGAAGAAGACGAAATTTGTTCTTGGGAAGAGATGGTGCGCCTCGAAAGCATTGGCGCTGTCACTCAGAAACTAGCAACAGTACCACGGGGTGATGTTGAGCCGCTGGTGTCTGACGATTGCCCAGAAGCCGAACAAATTCGCAACCACCCTGATTCCAATCTTGACTAAGGCTCAATGCCAATTTGAGTAATTAAGTTATTCAGTAAGTCACTAAGCAGGTTAATCGCCTGCTTTTTGCGTTTTTAGACTAATTCAAATTCGACTCATGATCGTCGTCACGAGGTAGATCTGGAGCAGTGGGGGCAGAAGTGGCAGAGGGGGGTAACGGCTCAAACACAGGGCACACGCCTTCGGGAGCGACTTTAAACCCAAACAGCGGCGAAGCTTGATTCCAGCAGCGTTGACCCCGATAGTGTTGACAATTGCCGCAACAGTTGAGTTCGATCGGTACCCCGCGATCGCTACCCTGGCTGAGTAACTCCCATTGGGGCAACCCTCGCAGCACCAACTCTTCGCCTTGCCAACGCGCTTCAATGAGTCCAGTATCAGCAAAGTTATGCCAACGAGCATCGGCTGTAATTGCGTCGGGCAGCGTGATCGTCACGACAGTTCCTAACTCGGTTAACTCGCCCTCATAACTGGTTTCAGGGGCAGCAGGTTGCAAGAAGGTTTCGCCAATGGGGAGTTGCACCGTAATCCCGGCAGCGGGAGAGTGCAAATGGTAGCGGTTGTGTAGTTCATCCAGGCTGGCTAAGTCAGAGAGGTAGGTAGGTGAACCATGCACAAATACTACATGTTGTGGTCGGAGGTTGTGGATGAGTTGTGTGGTGCCTGGCCCATCGCAGTGAGCAGCGAGTAAGTAGGTTTCGAGGGTAAGCCGTCCTGCCTGAATTTCGGCCTGCAAGCGTTTGAGTGCTGTTTTAGATTGCAGAAAACTACTAGATGCTTGATTGTCAATGCCTGCTTGAGATCGGGGCGATCGCTCGGTTGCCAAAATGAACGGATCGGTCTGGCCCGGATGTTGCGGCAGCATCAACAACCAAGGCCCAGTTTCGGGGCGGCAATAGGAGCTCCAATCTGAGGTTTGATCTGTGAGAACAATGCAGGGTGTTTGTGGAAATAGGTTAGTTCCTTCAGTTTGCAAGTTCGCAGGATCTAATCGCCGCACTCTGGGTTTTACGCGCTCATCCCAAAATAACGGTTGATGTTGAGCAAAGTTTTGTACTGTGGTGGGGAAGTGGGGCAATAGTTCTAAATAAACATCACAAGCCGTAGCAACACTGCTATCGACCCAAATGTCGAGATCGCGCCCTGTAAAGTGATGATGGCTACGCAATAACATCAATAACTCTTGGCCTAAACCAAACGTTGAGGTAGGCAACAACACGGACTGCCTCGCCGCGATCGCCTGACTGATTCGCTCTGCCAGTTGATTTTCTTGCTGCCGCCGCCGAGGGTGACGAGCTGTGCCATAACTGCCCTCGACAATCAACACATCTGGATGTAACCCCCGCAGCTCTTCTAACGGGAAGCCTTCTACCAAGCGGGAGTTAGACAGAAAAAAGTCACCCGTATAAAACACGGTGTAACTGCGTTGCGGGGAGGTGTAGGTGAGCAAAAACGCTGCTGCCCCTGGCAAGTGCCCCGCAGGCCACATTTCGGCACACAGACCATCAAAAAACTCAATCGGCGATCGCCAAGGGAGAGCCTGACAAAATGCTGGCAGATCTTGAGGGTGATTGGCTGACCAGTTAAACGGCAGCAGCTCAGTGGTCACTTCACTGGCATAAATCGGTAATTGCGGAAATGCTTGATGCAGCGCCAGCAACCCTTGGGCGTGGTCGGGGTGAGCGTGAGTACACAACACTAAATCGGCAGGCAAGCCTTGGTTCGCATCTACAATCAGCGGCGAAATGTCGGCTAGCCCACAGTCTAAAAGAATGCGATAAGGCCCCATGCGAACCAGGAGGCAGACCCCCTCACCTGCCCGTCCCGCACCATAGGGTAAACATTCCAGTTCCACCACGTTTGTATTTCGTCTCCGTAAACACCAGAAATTAGTGGCAGGATTGCGAATTGATAAATTGATCAGCCCCCTACTTAATCCGGGCTGATAGCCTGCCCAATAGCAAGCTCTACAGTTTTAAGATGGATAAGCAAAAGGTGGCTTTTAGCAAATTGCCGCTAAAAACCTACAGAACCCGAAGGTTGCATCTGCTGGTTAAGGGAGTTGACCCGATCTTAGATGCTATTTTCCCAATTGTGGGATCTCGATCACAGATGGCAATCTTTAGCTTGGTTGGGCTTGCTGGCTACCCATTTTTGCCGCTGCGATCGCCCCAATTCAGCTAGCCTTAGTGGGCAGAACCGTTTCCGTGATAATTGTCGGAGTCGTAAAATCCGTTTTGGGTGCCAAAGAACAAACAAGCAACGGTAAAGATTGCTGTGAGCCCAACTAAAATTAATTTGACGTCCATCTTTTTAATAGCTCTTAGAAACAACAAATTTGTAAATTGTCGATCGCTCAATGGAGTGCGATCGCAAAACTTGACGGCATTGTAAAACGATTTGTTTAAAATCCTAGCAATCGCAACATTTTTGACACATTTTTCGTGAGTCAGATTCCCCAGTCTCTTTTTATCTCTCCCCAGTGGTTATCACGTCCGTCTCTGGAGGTAGCCCCCGACCTATTGGGCTGCACTCTAGTCAGGCAGATGCCCGACGGTACTCAGTGGCGCAGCGTGATTGTCGAAACAGAAGCCTATGCGCCCGATGACCCTGCTTGTCATGCCTATCGTCGTCGCACCGCTCGCAACAGCGTCATGTTTGGCCCAGCGGGGATGACTTATGTTTATTTAATTTACGGGATGTATCACTGTCTTAATATCGTCACTGATATGGACGGGTTGCCTAGCGCGGTTTTAATCCGGGCTGTGCAGTTAGAAACGTTGCCCCCCTGGATTGGGACGACTGCTCCTGCTAAATTGCATCGGGTAGGAGCTGGCCCTGGAAAACTCTGTCGTGCCTTGCAAATCGACCTCAGCCTAACCGCTCAAGTTTTACAACCGGGGCAACCGCTGTGGTTAGAACCTCGCCAATCTGAATTTCAGCAACAACTCGACCAGGGGGCGATCGCTTTTGTGCAAACTACGCGGATTGGCCTGACTCAAGGAACTGATCTACCCTGGCGTTGGTACATTCAAAATTCGCCCGCCGTTTCTAAACGCTAGAGCACAACTTCTTCACCTTGCTCTGTAAACCGCACAGTATCAATGTTCCACTGACGATTTGCGGTTAGGGTTTTTCGTAAGGCTCCAAACAAAGCGAGTTGCTCACAGCTTGACAAGGAAGTGAGTCGGCGTTTTGAGTTGGGGTCTACACGCAGATCAACCGTAGCTGTACGACTGGCTTCATCAACGGTGACACGATAGCCAGCCAAGCTGAAGTCAGCCGTATCCCATGCAGCTAGTACTTGTTTCACAGCCGCTTCCATCGGTTCAGTTGTGGGCAGTGCGACTGGTTTAGAGACAAAGTCTTCGCATTGATTATCGACTTGGTAAATTGTCGCGTTGGTCGTTTGAGTTGTGGTTCCGGTCGTCCTGGTTTGGCTGGCAGGGCGAGTCAAGGATTGGCTAGTTGCGGGAGATTGAGATTGAGCAGTCGGTGTCGTAGGAGAGGGAAAAGGAGAGTTAGACGGACTGGCAGGAGCCATTGTAGTAGGAGTTGTGGTAGGAGATGACGAGACGCTGCGATCGCTCTCTACTGAACTCGGTTGATTATTGCAACTAGTCAAGCCCGTCAATGTAATGCTGGCTACCAGAAAAATAAAAATCCGCGAGTAAATACGCATTATTAGAACACCTGGCTTTGAATAAACTTCGACCGCATCTCTAGCACAGATGCCAAGAGAGGGTTAGCATAGAGCGTAGCGGTACCTTTTCGCGGGTACTGATGTTGAGTTTTTTTGATTCCATGGACTCTAGTCCATTACCTGGCAGTACATAATTCCTCCGAGCCTGGTGGGGCTGTCTCCCGGCGCGGGGGAGACTTAGGAGGTTTGAATGCTCACTCAGGAAGGCCGTGCCCTGCTGTCCGATATTGCTGACTTGAACCAGCTCAAGTCAGAGCTAAATCAGTTACCTGCGGTTGATGTGGGTGACTACATTGTTGAACTGCCACCTGAGCGACGTGCAATTGCATTTCGACTGCTCAATAAAGGCAAAGCAACAGACATTTTTGAATATCTCCCTACAGAAGTGCAAGAAGAGCTGATTGGCTCACTGCATGACACCCAGATTTGTCAGATCGTTGAGGCCATGCGTCCTGACGATCGCGCCGAACTATTTGATGAGTTACCCGCTGGAGTTGTCAAGCGTCTGTTGCAACAGCTCAGCTCCACCGAACGACAAGCAACTGCCACAATTTTAGGTTACGCCGAAGGCACTGCGGGTCGCGTGATGACGACCGAGTATGTGCGTCTGCGTCAAGGGCTGACGGTTGGGGAAGCCATTAGTAAAATCCGCCTGAGCGATCGCGATAAGGAGACAATCTACTACGCCTATGTCACAGACGATAACCGCAAGCTCAAGCAAGTGGTATCGCTGCGTCAACTTCTCTTTTCGATCCCCACAGCGCTGATTCAGGATATTGCCAGCGATCGCGTCATCAAAGCCCATACCGAGATGCCTCAAGAAGAAGTGGCGCAATTGATGAAACGCTACGACCTGTTGGCAGTACCCGTCGTCGATCGCGAAGAGCGACTGGTGGGTATCATCACCATTGATGACGTGGTCGATATTTTAGAAGAAGAAGCCACAGAAGATATCCAACGGATTGCCGGGGGGAGTGGCGGTGAAGAGTCATCGCTGTCTCATCCAATCGACAAAATTCGCAACCGTTTGCCTTGGTTGATCGGCATTATGGCGCTGTACATTGGAGCATCGAGCGCGATCGCCCCCTTCCAAAAAACGATCGCCCTTGTGCCCGTCTTGGCTGTGATCATGCCTTTGTTTTCTAATACCGGGGGCACGGTTGGCATTCAAGCCCTCACAGTCACCATTCGTTCGCTCGGTGTTGGTGAAGTTACCCCCGCAGATACGATGCGAATTTTGCGACGAGAACTGTTGGCAGGGTTAGGAACAGCTTTAGCCTTGGGTTCGACAATGGTGCTCCTGTCGCTAATCTGGACGCCCCCTCAAAATCGCTGGGTGTCGCTGGTAGCGGGTTTAGTGATGGCAACCAATACTATTGTTGCCGTGACCTTAGGAACGTTATTACCCATGGGGCTGAAGCGATTGAAGCTAGACCCTGCTTTGGTAAGTGGGCCGCTGGTTACGACCCTGCTCGACTCGATTGGTTTTATTCTTTTCTTGTCTTTGATAACCCTGAGCCTCAATGTTTTTGGCTTGCCAGGGGCTTAGACCAGAGAGAACTCGAAGGGTTAACTGTGGAGAACTTGGTCTAAGGTTTGTAGTAGCTGCTTGGCAGTGAAAGGTTTGGTTAAAAAGGCATCGACCTGGTTGACGACAGCACCAAGTTGCTCACTCTCCATCAAGCCGCTCACCGCTACCACCTTGAGGTCAGGGTTCATTTTTTGCAAGGTACGAATGGTGGTTGGGCCATCCATGACGGGCATCATCATGTCGATTACAACGGCCTTGATGGATTGGGGTTGCTGGGCATAAACAGCGATCGCCTCAATCCCATCTTTGGCAGTCACCACTTGATAGGCAAACGCTTCTAGGGAGGTTTTGGTAATCTCCCGAATTGCAGATTCATCATCTACAACCAAAATTAATTCATCTTGCCCTGTTGGTAAGGCTGGGTCTTCGGCTGCGAGCGCTTTTGCCTGGTGGGTTGTCGCGGGTAGATAGACCGTAAACGTAGTGCCTCGGTTTACCTGGCTCTCAGCGGTAATAAATCCACCATGACTTTTGACGATTGTCATCACAGTTGAGAGACCGAGACCTGTCCCCTTACCAATATCTTTAGTCGTAAAAAACGGCTCGAAAATGCGATCGAGAATATTTGTCGGAATCCCTTCACCCGTATCTGTCACTGTAATCATGATGTGAGCACCTGCTTGAGCATCGGGGTGAATTGGCATATTACTGGGAGATAGGAGAGCATTCTCAGCGACGAGCTTTAAGGTGCCGCCTTGAGGCATGGCATCACGGGCATTCACACATAGATTCATCAGCACTTGATAGAGTTGTGTGGCATCTCCCGCGATCGTCCACAGTGCTTGCGGCACATCAGCATAGATCTCAATCGTCTTCGGAAAGGTTTCTTGAGTAATCTTGGCTGTTTCTAAAATCAAGTGCCGCACTTGCAGCAAGGTTCGCTCGCCCTCAATTCCACGAGCAAAAGACAGCACTTGTTTGACTAAATCGGCTCCTCGTTTGGCATTGACTTCAATGGTGTTGAGCAAGCGCTGATTGCGTTCATTGGGTGCAGTCAGGGTAAGCAATTGGGTAGACATCAAAATTGGAGCTAAGACATTGTTGAGGTCGTGGGCAATGCCACCTGCTAGGGTTCCAATGCTTTCCAGGCGTTGATTTCGCAAAACCTGAGCTTCTAACTGCTTCTTTTCAGTGATATCAGTATTAACCACCAAAATTGATTTAGGACGGTTCTGCTCATCACGCACAAGCGTCCAACGGCTAGCAACCGCTACTTCTCCATCAGTCTGTGTGAGTTGGTGCAGTTCTCCCTGCCAGTTGCCAACTTCTACAATCTGCCGCCAAGCTAGGTCTAGTTGCGATGAGAGTTCGGGAGATAAAAGCTCATTAGCCGATCGCCCGATCGCTTGGGTTGCTGACCAACCGTATAAATGCTCAGCACCTTTATTCCAAACTAAAATCGTGCTGTCAAGGTCTTGGACGAAAATGGCATCTGTTGCGACTTCTAGGAATGTCGCTTGCTCTTGCAATTGTTGAGCCGCTTGCTTGCGTTGGGTGATATCGGTTTGGATGCCTACGAAGTACAGCAGGGAGCCATTATCAGCAAAGATCGGTGAGATCTTAAGTTCGTTCCAAAATGGCTGCCCGTCTTTGCGATAGTTCAGCACGGTTGTTTGAATTTCGCGCTGCTCAGCGATCGCCTGCTTTAATTGTGCGACTACGGTCGGATCTGTGCCTGCACCTTGTAAAAAGCGACAATTCTTGCCAATGACTTCTTCAGCGTCATAGCCGGTGATCCGCGAAAAGGCTGGGTTGGCATAGATGATTGGGTTATTGGGTTGGGTGGGGTCTGTGATCAAAACCCCGTCTGCAACTGCATTTACCGCTCGTGCCAAGCG
The DNA here is from genome assembly GCA_966211855.1 of uncultured bacterium. Lineage (GTDB taxonomy): Bacteria > Cyanobacteriota > Cyanobacteriia > FACHB-46 > FACHB-46 > CBIHQL01. The sequence continues at coordinate 4,851 of CBIHQL010000055.1, read as the reverse complement.
CAAATTTTCGATCGCTGCTTGTTGAATGGCTCGTTCATAGCGTTTACGTTCGGCGATCGCTAGTTGCTGAGCTGTCCAAACTTGAGACTCTTGCTGCACCCGCTCTCGATAATGCTCTAAGAAATCTGCTAGCTCTGGAGCCGCTGCAATTAGCTGACCAAAGTGATCGAGTACCCGACGATCTTCTGTATATGTGACCTCTGGGTGCGCTTCCATCCACATATGGCAAGTTTTGACATAAGCCAGAAACGCCGCTAAATGCTGGTAATTTTCTAAGCCTAATAACTCCCGCAGTTCTCGACGGCAATATTCAGCTTGCGTTGGCTGCAAGAATATAAAAATAGCGCAACGCAGCAAACTTTCTTCCAGATCAGGCGTTAGTGTGAGCACGTTAGCCAACTGGTTGCGGCTATTGACTAAGGTTTGGAGATGCTGATCAACTTCTAGCTCGGTAGGCGGTGGTGTTACCAGTAGTTTTGAGATTGCAGTCGCCTCGACCCCTAAAGGCTGCAACGCACAACTATGGCAAATCATGCAATAAGGAATGGCGCAGTAGCGGGAGAGATAGGCTGAAAGCTTTTCTTTGAAGATGGCTGACCATGGGTTGTTGGCATAGACCAACCAGGTTTGCTGCCATAAGCTCTCAAATACCTGCGGGTTGGTTTGTGCTGGGCCAAAAAACGGTGGGAGAAAGCCAAATTTCTCTTGAACTTCGGCAGCGATTTGCTCGCCTGTGCGTGCTAATGGGCCTTGATTTGGCGGTTCTAGAGAGGTGTGTGGCGATCGCTGAATTGTTTGCCGCCGTAGCTCTAGTTGCGCTGTCACCTGCCGCCCTAACATCTGTAGCGCTTCTAGCTGGTCAGTCGTTAATTCTCGCGGTTTCGCATCCAAAACACAGATCGTCCCTATAGGGTATCCTTCCGCTGTCTGTAAGGCCACACCTGCATAAAAACGAACCAGAGGCTCAGCGATCGCCCAAGGGAGAGTGGCAAAGCGTGGATCGGCTAAGGCATCAGTCACTACCAATGGCTCAGTTTGCTGAATCGTCAGGTTGCAGAATGACAAACTGCGAGGAATTGGAGCCGCTGCCCAACCGACATGAGCCTTACACCACTGGCGATCGCGATCGATAAAACAGATTAAGGCGATCGGCGTGCCACAGATCTGTGCAGCTAATTTTGCTAGGTCATCAAATGCTGGTTCAAGTTCCGTACCCAAAATTTGATACTGAGACAATGCCTCAAGCCTTGCGACCTCTCGCTCTAGCGAAATAGCTTCTAAAGAGGGAGCAATCACCGAAGGATTTTTCATCACAGGACTCTGTCACCAAGGTTAAGGGCGGACTCAAACGGACAAGGGCTCAACCGATCGACCAAAACGGTCACAAACTAACTAATTTTGAGATTTCCCGGAGATGTTGGTGGAAGCGTAAACAGTTATAAATCTTCTTGAAGCCGAACCGAGTTTGCTCTGACGCTGCCTACGGAGACTGCAACTAGACCCAGTGCGATCGCTGTGCTTGATCTACATCTTTGCGAATGGACTAAGACAACAGACTTTGCCAGGTCGTTAAGCAGCTAACTCTATGAAGCGAAAGTCGGAATTTAGGGCTAGAGTACACAGGTGTTGCCATCACGGTTTAAAGTTGGAACCTGATACCCTCAGACAAATGCACAATGGCTACTACCGCGTGGACTCGTCGTCACGTCATTTCCTTAGCGGATTTTCTTCCTGTGGAGTATGACACCGTTTTACAAACGGCTGCTAGTTTTCGAGAAGTGTTGTCTCGAAAGACCAAGAAGGTTCCCACGCTTCAAGGTCAAGTGGTGGCAAATCTCTTTTTTGAACCTTCAACTCGCACCCGCAGCAGCTTTGAATTGGCTGCAAAACGGTTGTCTGCGGATACTCTTAATTTTACGCCAGGAACTTCTTCTTTGACAAAAGGAGAGACCATTCTCGATACGGCAAAAACTTATTTAGCGATGGGGACTGACCTGATGGTGATTCGTCATCAGCAAGCAGGCGTGCCTCAAGCGATCGCCGATGAAATGGATCGTCTGGTTTCTCGCGTAGGTGTGCTGAATGCGGGCGATGGTCAACACGAACACCCCTCCCAAGCACTCCTCGATTTATTTACGATTTGTACCCTGCTCGACCCCGAACAACCTCGCTTAGATCTGTTAGCCGATAAGAAGATCGCGATCGTCGGAGACATTCTGCATTCGCGAGTGGCGCGATCGAATATTTGGAGCTTAACTGCCAGTGGCGCAGAGGTGCATTTAGCAGGGCCACCGACTTTACTGCCTCAGTTATTTGCGGCGTTTGGTGACGGCAGACCGGGCAAATTATTTTTGCATTGGCAACTCGATCCGGCGCTGCAAGATGCTGATTTTGTGATGACCCTGCGTCTGCAAAAAGAGCGCATGACTCAGCATTTATTACCCAGTTTGCGGGAGTATCACCAACAATTTGGCATCACTCGCGATCGCCTCAAGCTCTGCAAGCCAACTGTCAAAGTGCTGCACCCCGGCCCTGTGAATCGGGGTGTAGAAATCAGTTCTGACTTGATGGATGATCCAGAATTTAGCTTGATTTCTCAACAAGTGACGAGCGGTGTTGCTGTCAGAATGGCGCTGTTGTATCTGATGGGCAGTGGCAAAGTAGCATAAAGGCAAGACCTTCTAACAACTCACCTCAATGAACGCTGCTGCACCTCTAGCCATTTCTACCCCTACTCAACCGGATCGACGAGATAGCTTCGCGATGACGTTTGCCCCCCTCTCGCTGGATGAGGTGTATCGGTTAGCAGATGACGCAGCTAATGGGGCAGTTGTGGTCATGAGTGGCATGGTGCGGAACCAAACCGATGGCAAGCCAGTAGTCGCTTTGGAGTATCAAGCCTACGAGCCGATGGCGTTGCGAGTGTTCCAGCAGATTGCCGCCGAAATTCGCCAACAGTGGTCAGATGTGCAACGAGTTGTGATTCATCACCGTACTGGGCGTTTAGCGATCGGGGAGATTAGTGTGCTAGTAGCGATCGGTTGCCCCCACCGATCCGAAGCCTTTGCCGCCTGCCAGTACGCGATCGACACCCTCAAACACAACGCCCCAATCTGGAAAAAAGAACATTGGGCCGATGGCTCTAGCAGTTGGGTGAGTATTGGAGCTTGCGAACAGTTGCCAACCAAATAGATCGCAGGTTGAAATGAGCGATCGCACTTAAAAGCCCGTTGGCATTCACTTCATCCTGGGTTCGTCCATGTTAAATCGTTTCAAAATTGGCACTCGTATCGGTGCAGGGTTTGCGGCCTGTTTGTCTCTGGTGGCTGTGTTTGGCACGATCGCTTACCAAACTACCAGTAGCCTGGTTGCCAACTCCCGTGAAGAGAGAAAAGCGCATCAGGTTGTAGAGACCCTGAATGAACTGGTTACGAATGTGGTCAATGCAGAAACAGGACAACGGGGCTATATCATCACGGGGCAACCACGCTACCTAGAGCCTTATGACAGGGCGATCGCTTCTATCGATCGCAACTATGAACTGTTGAGAGTGCTGACCCAAGATAGCCCGACTCGCCAAAACCAATTAGAGATCTTAAAACCCCTGATTGATGAGCGCTTAGATAGATTGCGAGAAGGGATTCGCTTACGAGAGAGCGGAGGAATTCAGGCTGGCGTTGATTTTGTCCTGGCGGGGCAGGGGCTGCGCATCATGCAGCGGATTCGTGATCTCACGGCAAAGATGGAAGCAGAAGAGAAAAAACTGCTAGAACAGCGATCGCGCCAAGCAGAACTCGCAGCAGCACGCACCCTAGAGACAATCATTTATGGCATTCCATCATCGTTTATCTTTTTGTCTCTTATCGGTTTGTGGCTGTCTCGGAATATCTCTAGACCCCTAGAAGAGCTTTCGACAACAGCCGAGCGGATTGCTGCCGGTGATCTATCGGCTCGGTTGCCAGATAGCAATTCTCAAGATGAAACAGGTGTCTTGACGCGCACCTTTAAGCAGATGGTGGATAGCTTGAGAGCGACCATCCAGACCAACGAAGAGCAGCGCTGGTTAACCTCAAATCTGGCAGAGCTTTCACAGTTGATTCAAGGCCAGCGAGATCTAGAGAAAGTAGCTCGTTTGGCGTTAACGCGAGTAGCCTCGGTGGTTGGTGCTCAGCAGGGAGTTTTTTATTATCTAGGGTCTGATGGTGAAACGCCGTTGTTGAAGCTGTTGAGTGCCTATGCTTATCAAGAGCGGAAGCACCTCTCTCATCAGTTTCGTCTAGGCGAAGGTCTGGTGGGGCAATGTGCGCTGGAGAAACAACGAATTTTGTTGACTCAGGTGCCGAGTGACTACATTCAGATTACATCGGGTTTAGGTGAAGCGCCGCCCCTCAATATTGTGGTTGTGCCGATCTTATTTGAAACTCAAGTTAGAGGCGTACTAGAGCTGGCTTCCTTTCAGCGGTTTAGCGACATAGAGTTGGCATTCTTAGACGAGGCTAGCGGCAGTATTGGTGTGATGCTAAATGCGATCGCAGCCTATATCCAAACGCAAGAATTACTCAACCAGTCCCAAATCTTGACCCAAGAGTTGCGCCACCAACAAGAAGAACTGCTGCAAAGCAATCAACTGCTAGAAGAACGCACTCAGTCTTTGCAAGAGTCAGAACTCATTCTGCAACAACAGCAAGAAGAATTACAGCAATCGAATGAAGAGTTGCAGCAACTCAACGAAGAACTTGAAGAAAAAGCAGAACTTTTAGAAGCTCAAAAGCAGAAAGTCGAACGCAAAAACCAGGAGATTGAACACGCTCGGCAAGGCTTGGAAGAGCAAGCCAAACAATTGGCACTCTC
>CBIHQL010000054.1:0-13272 GCA_966211855.1 uncultured bacterium | reverse complement strand
CAAAGAAGTTTTGGAACGCTTGAGACAGATTCAATACTGATTGCTGCAAGCACTGAGAATAGCACTCTTTCAGCCATTCATGCTCTGCTTTCAGAGTAGGAATCTGTTGCTTCATGCTGAAAGCAGAAATCCCCTTGCCTGTCGTCTTATACGTTTGTGTCATCACAGATAGGCAATGATTCCACAGCCATCGGGTACAACCAAAATGCTTGGCTAGAGCGATGCGCTGCTCGTCGGTGGGATAAATTCTGACCTTGACCGCTTTCAACATGCTGTCACCTTAGCATAAACCCAGCAATCTGATAAATACTGAGGAGATGGCGAAGACTATTGTTCCTTGGCTCCGCTCAGTCACGCGCCTCTCATCTCACGCCGAATCGAAGATTATGGCGTGAGGCTTCCCGTCCAAGAGATAATTTTCAAACAAATCGTGCTTATTCCTGCACTGAATCAGCAAGAATTCTTTGAGCTGGCTATTCCTGAAAAGAATGAAAGATTAATCAGCCGGGAAATCTAATTTTTTTCATGGAACAAGTCATAAAGTCAGCCTGGAGGTAGAGAAAATAATCACGCCTTCGGGTAGAACTGGTTATTCCAATTCAAAGAGTATCTTGTTGGATAGGAGAGTTTAGAAGCAACTTTTCAATAATGTCCTAGCGACAGTTTTCTTTATTAATTGAAAGTAGCATCTATCGATTTTTTGATACGTATTTACTTTTAGCCTCTCTAAAAATTTTTTCTGGAAGAGTTCTGTTAATACCAATGCATAACCGAGATAATCAAAACCTTCCCAATCGTGAAGTGCGTCGAGAAACCTATCAAGATGCCCAAGGTAACACTCATACCAACGTCACTCGTACCACTGACACGATTCATACTCGCCCTGCCACTCCCGGGGAAACCGCTTATCGAGATGGCTATGTGAGTGGACAAGTAGAAGAGCGTCAGGTTCAAAACGAAATTCAGGCAACCCGAGACAATGACAATGCTGCTCGTGGTCTGCTGTTGGGCGTGATTCTCACCTCAATCCTCGGTTTAATTGTCGGAACCCTATTTTTCTTAAATCAGCGCCGAGAAGACCCTGTTGTTGCACCCGTAATCGTGCCCAACAATTCTGCTCCAGCTAGACGGCCCTCGCCTGCACCCTCACCCGCAGCTAGCCCTGCACCCCGCTCAGAAACCACAATCATCGAGCGAGAACGAGCTGTTCCAGTACCAGTACCAGCACCCTCGCCCGCAGCTCAACCTAGCGCTCCAGCTCCTACGGTGAATGTCGCACCCGCACCTGCACCTAATGTGAATGTAGCGCCCGCACCTGCGCCTGATGTGAATGTCACCGTACCACCCAGCAATACAGCGCCACAAACTGCTCCCGCTCCCACAACAGGTGGCACTACACAGACGGCTCCTGCTGCTGGCAACTCAGCAACAACGGATGATGCAACTGGGGGCACCACCGACACAACCGATAACACCACAGACGGCACGACAGATACCACAGGTGCAACTGACGGCACTGGTACCACAAACTCGTCCGGCACTAATCCCTAACACAAACCTTTGTATGGGTAGGTTGTGTGATTGACCAAACTATTACCGTCGGTCATACAGCTACTAAACTTGCACCTACAACTTTATTACCCTTGATGGCGATCGCTTGCGGTACATCAAGGGTTTTAAACTTTCATAACCAAGCTGTGAAACCTTAGAGTGCCAATGCTAATTTAAACGTAGGCACAAACAAGAGAAATCTTGCACCAATCTTGAATTAGAGCCTGTGCCTCCCGCTCGGTTCTCCTCGTAGTATCTCAGAACTGATGTATTTATTTTTTATAGAAGTAGCATCTCGTTTGGTTCTCAATCTTCTCTGTTTTTGGGCTTGAACGAATCGCTAAGGCTACTGCCTAAGTCGGCAGAAATAACATACAGTTTCGAGGGTAATTGCGAGTTTAGTTCACCTTATTTGTTTTCGATTTGCGCCAACTAAATTACCCTGGTCTTTGATGGGTCTAGTCCTTTGCTAGACCCATTGTTGTTTTGTTTATTCTGGCTGGGACACGAGGGCTTCGGGTTGATATCGAATATTGGCCTGCTTCCACCGCCGCAAGGCTTCACCTAGGCGATCGCAATCGGCAATCAAGCTAATTCGTACATAGCCTTCACCACCAGGGCCAAAAGCATTACCAGGGGTGACCACCACTCCGGTTTGTTGCAGCACTGACAACGCAAAATCTGTGGAGTTTTGACCCGGAGGACAGGGCACCCACAGATACATCGTGGCGCGAGACTTGGGAATGTTCCAACCTAATTCTGCCAAGCCTTCTACAAGGAAATCGCGGCGAGTGCGATAGCGAGCTTGGACTTCATGCAAGTAGACATCGGGCAGTTGCAACGCGGTCTCGGCTGCTGATTGCAGAGCGGCAAAGATGACGTAGTCTAGATTGGTTTTTAAGGTGCGTAAGCCTTGAATAATGTGGCGATTACCCACTACAAAGCCAACTCGCCAGCCTGCCATATTGTAGGTTTTAGACATCGTGTGGAACTCCACACCAATATCTTTTGCACCAGGAATTTCGAGCAGACTCGTAGGTTGATAGCCATCAAAGGCTAGCTCGGCATAGCAGAGGTCATGTACTAGTAGAATTTCGTGCTTGCGGGCGAAAGCAACAATATCCTCAAAAAATTCGCGAGGAGCGGTTGCCGCTGTGGGGTTGCTGGGATAGTTAAAGTAGAGAATTTTGGCTTGCTCAGCCACCGAGTCAGGAATATCAGCCAGATCGATCAACCAATCGTTTTCGGGCTTGAGAATTAGATTGTGGATTTTGCCCCCAGCAATCAGTGGGCCGCGAAAGTGAGCGGGATAAGCAGGGCTAGGAACTAAAACGATATCACCAGGGTTGATGTAGGCGATCGCTAAATGAGACAAGCCTTCTTTTGACCCCAATAGCGGTAAGGCTTCACCTTCGGGGTCGAGTTCAACTCCATAACGGCGGTGATACCAGTCGGTAATGGCTCGCCGAAAACTTGCAGTGCCTTCAAAGGGCGGATAGCCGTGATTGGCAGGGTCTTGTAGGGCAGCGATCGCAGCTTCTACGACAGGCTGTGGTGTGGGGCCATCAGGGTTGCCCATCCCCAAGTCAATCAGATCCAGTCCCTGTTCACGCGCTCTAGCTTTCAGCTCATCTAAGCGAGCAAATACATAAGTTGGCAGTGCCCGCAGACGCTCAGCGGGGGTAATCCAGTCCAATTCCATTCGTTACACCTCGTTGCTGGTTGCCTGGGTTAGAGTGGTACGGCTGACTTCAACGGGAGCCGTTGTTGAAACCATTGCTGCCATGAGCTGAGACGGTACTACCCGGAAGGGCAAGCGATGAATATCGGAACCTTCAGCACAGGCAACTTCGGCGGCGCGCTGTAAGTCGGCGAGTGAAATTTCACCCAGACCCAGATCGCCCAAGCTTTGGGGCAAGCCAATTTCCGTGTAAAACTTCAGCAATTGCTGACGGGCGGTTGCTGCCAGTTGATTGCCTTGCAACATTTCCTCTAAGCGGAGTTGCACCAAAATTCCAAATGCTACTTTCTCACCATGTAGGGTGCCATGACTAGCGAGTAGGTGAGTCAGGCCATTGTGAACGGCATGAGCCGCAACCGTACGGCATTGAGCGCCACCCAAACCGCCAATCACCCCAGCCAACAGCACCGTCGCGTCTACAACTTCTTGCCACTCAGCGCCCCCAGGTGAGTGCAATGCCTCTGCTGATTTTTGGAGCAGAATGTCACGCAAAACTCGCGCTTGTTGGACTGCCGCAATTAACAAGGTTTGGCTAGAGTGACCACTACTGACAGATGCTTCGTACCACTTTGCCAGCGCATCACCAATGCCAGCGACTAAAGTCCGCTGAGTCGCAGTTTGGATCAAGCGATAGTCTAAGACTAATAAATCGGGGCAACGGGGCAGTGCGACATCGTAGAGAAACGCCCCTTCCTCTGAGTAGACGTTGGAGAGTGCCGTCCAAGCAGCGCAGGTTGCCGCAGAAGTTGGAACGGTGACAATCGGCAGATGACATTGGTAAGCCAGCAATTTGGCAGCATCTAAGGCTTTACCGCCCCCCACACCAATGATCAGGTCAGCTTGGTGATCAGCCACGGTTTGCCGCAACTTCGCTAGCCCTACCTCGCTACAATCAGCACCATACGACGCTTGAGCAGATTTGAGTTTTTCGCGCTTGAGAACGGGGTGTAATAACGGTTGCACGACAGCCAAGGTGCGATCGCCCCCCACAATCAGAGGACGTTGACCTAAAGCGCGAATGGCCTCCCCTACCTGTTCTAAGGCGTGACTACCCCGAATCACCTGCGCTGGGGCAACCATCAAAGACAACAACGTAGCAGACGGTTTAGTTTGGGTGGACGATGAATCGGGCATAGAGGAGTGAGGCATAGGGCGCGATCGCAAGGTCGTTGAGATTTACGTAGAGTAAGGACAACTTTACTACTATTTTTAGGGTAGTTGGCACTGAAGCCATGATTGAGGCTACGGCTCTAGTTTTACCCTAGAAGTGCCAAGTTAGGAGCGTGCAGTTTGAGCTAAAGATTGAGACAAGCGAGCCCAATTTTGCTGATTAATTTGAATACTCATCTCTTCATCTTCGCGGGTACGCAGCGATCGCTTGGCTTCACCGAGATACAGCGGCTCTGACACTCCAGGTTGGGGGTGAATAATCGTTCGGGCGCGCACTGTCAGTTTTTCGTCACCTCGACCTAAACGTCCGTAAGAAAACAAGTCAGAAGCCGCTTGCTGTAAGGTTGCTTCTAGCTCAGAGCGGGTGATCTCGGGGGCAACAGCAATCACAGCTTGGGTGGCACCAGAGTCATAAATGACAGAAAAGCGGGTTGCACCTGGAATCACAGTATGAGTCAGAGGTACTAAGCCAAGGGCAAACAACCCTCCGGTTAAAACACCCATAAACCCAGTAATCCCAACAAAGCGGAAACGCACCCCCCATTGCAACACAAACGCCAAAACGGCGATCGCGGCACAAACTAAGGTGAGAATGCCTGACCACTTCGCAGCATTCAGAAAATCGGCTGTTGTGAGCATGACTGTTGCAAACTAAACTGACGACGACGGCAAAGCATTGAAACTGAAACGCAGGCTCGTTATTCGTTGCTAACAAAACCCGCAGGCTGAGTCCCATTCGGCAATTCGAGGGCAGCTTTGAGGGTATGCCAAGAAAGATTGGCACACTTAATCCGAACTGGAAACTGTGAAACCCCTTGCATCACATTCAACTTGCGAAGTTCTTGGGGAAATTCCGCCTCTCCTTTCATCATGTCTTGGAAGCGCTGCACCATGTCTAGAGCTTCAGACACCGATCGTCCTCGTAGGGCTTCTGCCATCAAATCTGCCGAGGCGATCGCGATCGCACAGCCTTCTCCCTCAAACTTGACATCTTTAATCTGGTCGTGGCTGTCATTTAATTGCAGCGTTAGCTCAATCGTGTCGCCACAAGAAGGATTGTGCCCTTTTTGAGAACGATGGACTGGAGACGTTTGACCTTTATGGCGAGGTTTTTTGTAACGCTCCAGAATGACTTGTTGATACAGATCGCGCAGATTGCCCAGAGTCATGATGCGTTGATTGTGTGGGTCTCCTCTATTCTCGATCCTATCAGCGGCTTGACGGTCGGTTGATAGCATCAATGGCATGATTACCTAGAGATTTACCAGCATAGCAAGTGCCTAGCCCTCTCAGCGAGGAATTTCTTGACCAGACCGGTCAGCTAGGGGCGCAAAATTGCGGATAAAAAAGCTGGCTCCTGATAACAGAAACCAGCTCACAGAAACTCTTCTAGTTAGGGTCTTATTACCTTCTAGTGTGGCGATCGCAAGCGTAATTGAAATCAGCAAGTTCAGTTAAAACGATCCGCCAATTGCCTGAAGAAGAGTTTAGACAGGCAGGTCAGCACGAGGGTTGAAGGTTTCGATGCGGCGGAGCTTCTCATAAAGTTCGCGTTCATCACCTGTCAGATCGCGGGGAATTGCCATTTGAATCTCGACAATTTGATCTCCACGCACTCCCTCTTCATTGGGGTAACCTTTGCCTGCCAAACGCAACTTTTGCCCTGGCTTCACCCCAGGCGGAATGCGCATCTTTACCAAACCATCTAAAGTTGGCACTTCTATGGGGCCACCTAATACAGCTTCACTAGGCGTAATCGGCAGCGTGCATTGGATATCCCAACCGTCGAGCTTGAAGTAGGGGTGACCTGTGACATCAATTTTGAGATAGAGGTCGCCGCCATTCACACCTTGCCCTTTGAGCCGAATCTTCTGCCCCTTGACCATTGCCGGGGGCATATTCACTTCTAGCGATCGCCCATCTTCTAGCCGGATGCGTTCTCGGCCTCCCGTGTAAGCTTTATCGAGAGGCACACTCAAGCGCGCTTCGGCATCCCGCCGCCCAGGCTTGACAGTATAGGCAGTTTTGGTGGTGCCGGGGCGGTAATAGTCTTGAGTTGCGGTTGCGGTGCGAGGAGCAGTGCCCGCCGTAGCTGTGCGAGTTGTGGTACGCCGATTGAGCAGTTGATCGACAAAGCTATTAAAGTCAGGAAATGACCCAAAATCGAGGTCTTCGGTGGCTGTGCGCCCATTACCGCGATCGCCCCAAGCCGCCCCACCGCGAGCACCTCCGCCGCCTTGAAATCCCCTTTGCTTCCAAAATCGGCTGAACTGGTCGTATTGGGCACGCTTGCTAGAGTCGGAGAGAACCTCGTAGGCTTCTCCCACATCTTTAAATTTTTCCTCGGCTTCTTTGTTACCAGGATTCAAGTCGGGGTGATATTGCCGTGCTAAACGCCGATAAACTTTTTTGATTTCTTCTATAGAAGCATCTCTGGAAACTCCCAGAATTTCGTAGTAGTTCCGAAAGTTTTGCATAGGGGAACGTCACACTCAATGGTTCGTTGTCTGTGATGGACTGTCAGGGGTTGGCAGTCAGCGCTCACAGCTCACGTCTCACAACCCAAAACGGCATTAGAGCCAGTCATCCTCATCGTCCCAATCGTCATTTTGGTAATTGGGGCCAGAGCGGCCTGCTCCGACACCATAACTCGGACGAGTACTGGGACGACCGTATGGCGAAGAGGTGCCAAAGTCGTCATCATAGCCGCGACGGGGATCTCTGGGCGATTCACCCGTGATAGTACGACGAATTGAGCCAAAAAAGTCGTCCTCTTCTTCCTCAACTTGGGCGTATTGATAGACTTCCCGCTTGAGGTTGTAGAGCGCATCTTGCAGGTTGGCCTGAGCCAAATCAACACTGCGATCGTCGTTAGATTCGATCGCTTCTCGCAACTCTTGAACGAGCACCTCAATTCGCCGCCGCTTTTCACTCGCAAAATACATGCCAAAGTCGAGGGCAATCTGGCGCAACTCTCGCTCGGCTTCAAAGGTGAGGGCTTCGGCTCGGGTGCGTTTTTCCACTCGTTCTCGGCGCTCGCGATCGCTATCCGCAAATTCTTCGGCTTCACGAATCATCCGCTTGACTTCGACTTCGCTGAGCGTAGAAGCCCCTTGAATCGTAATCGTCTGTTCGCGTCCGGTGGTGCGGTCTAACGCAGTCACTTGCAAAATACCGTTCGCGTCAATATCAAAGGCGACTTGTACTTGCGGCACCCCTCTCGGTGCTGGCGGAATGCCTGTCAACTTAAACCGCCCCAGCGATTTATTATCGCTAGCCATCTCACGTTCGCCTTGCAAGACGTGAATTTCGACCACCGTTTGGTTATTTTCAGCGGTAGAAAACACATCCGACCGACGCACCGGAATGGTCGTGTTGCGGGGGATCAACTTCTTCATCACCCCAGAGATATTCTCTAACCCAAGAGAAAGTGGGGTGACATCTAAGAGGAGGATATCGCGCACATCGCCTGCCAAAATTCCGGCTTGAATTGCCGCGCCAACTGCCACCACTTCATCAGGGTTGACATTCTGGTTGGGTTCCTTATCTACAAGACCCCGCACAAGTTGCTGCACAACCGGAATCCGAGTCGAGCCGCCGACTAAAATCACTTCATCGATCTGAGAGGGACTCAGACCCGCATCTGCTAAGGCACGCTTGACTGGAATGCGCAAGCGACTGATTAAGTCACTGCATAGCCCTTCAAACTGCGATCGCGTCAATCTAGTTTCTAAATGCTTGGGGCCGTCAGCCGTTGCGGTAATAAACGGTAAGTTGATTTCGGTCACCGTCACGCCCGACAGCTCAATTTTGGCTTTCTCGGCGGCTTCGGTGAGGCGCTGTAGGGCTTGGCGATCGCGCCGCAAATCGACTCCTTCGTCTTCGAGAAATTGCTCGGCTAGCCAATCGACAATCTTTTTGTCAAAGTCATTGCCACCGAGTTGCGTATCACCGCTGGTCGCCTTGACCTCAAACACGCCATCGCCCACTTCTAAAAGCGACACGTCAAAGGTGCCACCACCCAAGTCAAATACCAAGATCGTTTGGCTTTGCTTGCGATCCAAACCATAGGCAAGGGCCGCAGCCGTAGGTTCGTTGAGAATCCGCAATACCTCCAAGCCAGCAATCCGACCTGCATCACGAGTGGCTTGCCGTTGGGAGTCATTGAAATAAGCCGGAACCGTAATCACTGCTCCAGTTACAGTGTCACCCAGGTAACGACTGGCATCATCAGCGAGTTTTCGCAGCACTTTGGCTGAGATTTCTTCGGGGGCAAACTCTTTTTCGAGACGCGGGCATTTAATTCTCACACCGCCGCGATCGTCTTTGCGAATGGTGTAGGGCACTCGCTTGGTTTCGGGGTTCAGCTCGGCGTACTGACGACCGATAAACCGTTTCACTCCAAAAAACGTATTTTGCGGGTTCAAAACCGTTTGGCGACGCGCCATCTGCCCGACGAGCAATTCACCTTCTTTACTAAAACCAACCACAGAGGGGGTAGTTCTCATGCCTTCAGCATTTGCAATGACCACTGGCTTTCCGCCCTCTATGACGGCAACCACTGAGTTTGTCGTCCCCAGGTCAATGCCGACTACCTTACCCATGCGTTGAAATTCTCCCCGCGTATCTTAACTAATGTTGAGACATTTGCTGGATTCATTCTATCTTGCTAGACAGCATGCTCAGTGCTAGGGTACCCATCAATCCAAGATTCCGCTAGGTTCGGGTTTCCGCCCTGTTTCTCCAACATCAGGATCGGTCAGGGGCGATCGCGCTAGCTGCCAATCTAGATACCACACCACAATTTGCAGCTTCAAGAGATTGTGAGGTAGGCCAGGTCCAACCTCTCAGAATCCATTCACGCTAATGACTACTCTGCCTCGGATCATCTGAAGGTGGGTGTCGGCCTATTTCTTGATCGGCAGCGCGAATATTGAGCACGCGATCGCGGTTTAAATCTAATGCCACCACAGTCGCTCGACCCATCGGAGTGAACCCAAGAATTAAAAGACCATTAGTAGACCAAATAAAATGTTGGCTCCAAGGACTTTGTCGCGGGTTAAATAATGCAGCCTCTAAGCCAGATTCAGGATCGATCGCAGTTGTTTTAGCTGATTTGCGACGATTGCAGTGAAAGCAGGCTAAAGCTAAGTTTTCGAGATTATCGAAACCGCCTAGCACTAAAGGAATGATGTGATCGACCGTAAAACGTACATACTGCCATTGTTCTGAGGCATGGCAATATTCGCATAGATAACTTGCCCGCTGGCGTACCTGGTTTTGAACAGCCTCAGGTATTTTGCTACGAGACACCTAAAAAACCTTACGGATTTTGAGCCAGAAACAAATTGCGAACCGTACGATTCACGAAGCTTAGATAATCATCAATTTCTTCGTAACGATCTAGCTCTTGCTCTTCTGCTTCAGTTAAACGATTTTCGTGCTGCTTGTTCAATAGTTCCTCAACTCGAGCTTGAACAGTGCTTGTAGCTCGAAAAATAGGAATTCCTTCTTCCAACTCAATCCGTACAGCCCCTTCCATCGGGAGGCTTCCAGGTAGGCGATCGAGCTTGGGTAATAAGGGGATCGTCACGGCAAGTACAAGTGTTTAGGCTGTATTGCGATTATATCGTTGGCCCTAAGCAAGGTAAGCGATCGCCACACCGCACCAGCAAGCAATCCCCCTACCCAGATAACGATCAACGACCAGAAGATAGAAAGATGCGATCGCGGGCAAGAACTTTACTCAAAATTCAAAATGTAACGGTTTGCAACGTATAATGAGATTCGGGAAACCGTTAAAAAATTCTGAAGAGCAGTAGGTTACATGCGAGTTGCGATCGCTGGAGCGGGCTTAGCAGGGCTTTCCTGCGCCAAATATCTCGTTGATGCGGGTCACACCCCCATCGTCCTAGAGAGTCGGGACGTGTTGGGTGGCAAAGTGGCGGCATGGAAAGACGAAGAAGGCGACTGGTACGAAACCGGGTTGCACATCTTCTTTGGCGCTTACCCCAACATGCTGCAACTGTTCAAAGAGCTAGATATTGAAGATCGGTTGCAGTGGAAAGAGCACACCATGATCTTCAATCAGCCCACTGCTCCGGGCACCTATTCGCGATTTGACTTCCCCGATATTCCGGCTCCCTTCAACGGGGTAACTGCGATCCTCCGCAATAACGACATGCTGACCTGGGAAGAAAAGATCCGCTTCGGCTTGGGTCTGATTCCGGCAATGCTCAAGGGACAGAACTATGTCGAAGAAATGGACAAGTACTCTTTCTCCGAGTGGCTGAAGAAGCAAAACGTACCGCCACGGGTTGAGAAGGAAGTGTTCATTGCGATGGCGAAAGCTTTGAACTTTATTGACCCCGACGAAATCTCTGCGACGGTGGTTCTGACAGCATTGAACCGTTTCTTGCAAGAACGGTATGGCTCCAAAATGGCCTTTTTGGATGGCGCACCTCCAGAGCGGCTCTGCCAACCGATGGTCGATTATGTGACTGAGCGCGGTGGGCAAGTGCGGCTGAAAGCTCCGTTGAAAGAGATTGTGCTCAACGAAGACAACACAGTTAAGCACTTTGTGATCCGTGGTTTAGACGGCGCACCCGATGAAATCCTCACTGCTGATCTGTATGTCTCGGCAATGCCCGTTGATCCACTGAAAGTGATGCTGCCGAAGCCTTGGAAGCAGATGCCTTACTTCCAAAAACTGGATGGCTTAGAAGGCGTGCCAGTGATTAACCTGCACTTGTGGTTCGATCGCAAGTTGACTGATGTCGATCATCTGTTGTTCTCGCGATCGCCCCTGCTCAGCGTTTATGCCGACATGAGCAACACCTGCCGCGAGTACGAAGATCCCGATCGCTCCATGTTGGAGTTGGTGCTGGCTCCGGCTAAAGACTGGATCACCAAATCTGACGAAGAAATCATTGCGGCGACGATGGCAGAAATCGAGAAGCTATTCCCCGCCCACTTTACGGGTGATAACCCTGCTAAGTTGCGGAAATACAAGGTCGTCAAAACGCCTCGTTCTGTCTATAAGGCAGTTCCAGGTTGCCAACAATCTCGTCCCACCCAAACCACTCCTATCAGTAATTTTTATCTGACTGGGGATTACACCATGCAGCGCTACCTCGCCAGTATGGAGGGTGCCGTACTTTCTGGTAAGCTGACAGCGCAGGCGATCGCCTCTGCTCACCCGACCTCAGCTTCTCCAGCGTCAGGGCAGAAATCCCTGCAAACCACCACTGCCTAGACTGCGACATTAGCGAAGCTCCCCGAAGGACATGCTGCAACTGCCTGATTCCCCTAGCGTCAGACCTTTGGCCTCCCTAGAAGAGTCGTACGAACTTTGTCGGCAAATTACGGCAAAGTACTCGAAGACGTTTTACCTCGGCACCCTCTTGATGTCGGAGGCAAAGCGTCGTGCAATCTGGGCCATTTATGTCTGGTGCCGCCGCACAGATGAGTTGGTGGATGGCCCCCAGGCGGCTGACACCACATTAGAAACGCTAGACCGCTGGGAACAACATCTAGAATCTGTGTTTGCAGGTCGTCCGGTTGAGGATGCTGATGTCGCTTTGGTAGATACCTTGGAGCGCTTTCCGCAAGACATTCAGCCCTATCGAGACATGATTGCAGGGCAGCGGATGGATCTCTACCGCAGTCGCTACGAAACCTTTGACGAACTCAACCTCTATTGCTATCGCGTCGCTGGCACGGTGGGCTTGATGTCTACAGCGGTGATGGGAATCGACACCAGCTATCGCACTGCCCCTTGGGACAAAATTGACGACAATCCTCAAGGGCCAGTTGAACAAGCGATCGCCTTAGGGGTAGCTAATCAACTTACCAATATTTTGCGAGATGTAGGCGAAGACGCTCGTCGGGGTCGTATTTACCTACCCCTCGAAGAATTAGCGCTGTTTAACTACACCGAAGCTGACCTCTTTAATGGTGTGGTGGATGAACGATGGCGCGAACTGATGCGCTTCCAAATCCGGCGAGCCCGGAAGATCTATGCCGAGGCTGAGCGTGGCATTAGTGCGCTGAGCCCAGACGCTAGATGGCCCGTGTGGGCAGCATTGACGCTCTATAGCCAAATTCTGAATGCGATCGAGCGCAATCAGTACGACGTTTTTCAGCAACGAGCCTATGTGACGGGGTCTCGCAAGCTGTTGTGTTTACCCGTTTCGTGGCTAAGATCTAAGGCACTTTAAGCGAGATAGTGCTTTAGGGTATGAGAATTGTAGAAATTTAGCTCTTGAGCGGGTAAATCAACGTATTAGGCTGAATTAGCTACTTATCGTTGAGAAATCTACAATTTCTGCTTCTTTCTTCAGATTTTGGCTTATCCTATTGCCAAATTGTGACCTTAGATACTCTCTGCAAGAAACAATGTGGCTTACGGTTAGAAGCGATGTTTGATTGGCTGCAAAGCCACCTCATAAGAAAGGGAAGTCTGAGTAGTGTCTGATGATTCTCAAAACAGCGACTTACTCAACCTGGTAGTCCAGCCAGGCGATCAAGAGGCAGCCCAGTCTCTCATGAAACTTGGTTTTGCACCCGTTCGCCACGTGCCGCAACTGCTGTACCGGGTGGCAAAGCGCGAGAGCACCGCAGAGTTATTTGCTCACCTCAGCCAATCCCTTTCGGAGGCCAGTCAAGCAACGACCCGCTTTTTGCTGACGCAATCGCCTTTGCATTCCAAGGCTTTATTAGTTGAGTTTCTTCATGCTCAACCGCTGAGCAGTGTCACCCATCGGCTCAAGCATGATTGGTTTTTCCAAGCTTTAGCAAATCGCACCTTT
>CBIHQL010000053.1:0-13378 GCA_966211855.1 uncultured bacterium | reverse complement strand
AGCGGAGGAAGCCGCCCTAAAAGTGCGGGGCTTGTATCCCATTAGTTTTGGTCAGCGGCATTGCCCCAAAATTAAGGATGAACCGCTTGCTAACCAACACAACGGCTTGAACATAAATAGCCCTCTCAGAATTCAGCCCAACCCCGATGAACCCTGAAGCATATTTTTAAATTAGCTCGCTTTGTTAGGATTGCAGAAGGTGTATGTCTATAATCCGTAACGAAATCTGGCGTGAGTGCAGAAAATTTAGAACTTGTGCAAGCAGAGTTTGCAGCAGGTAAAGCGACCTTTGAGCGTGGCCTCTATCGCGAATCTGTGCAACATCTCGAAAAAGCCAGCGCTCTCGTGGCCCGCAATTCTCGATTGGGGGGCGAGGTGCAGATGTGGTTGGTGACTGCCTACGAAGCCGCCGGACAGCGATCTGACGCGATCGCCCTCTGTCAGCAAGTCAGCCATCATCCCCACTACGAAATTCGCAAACAAGGCAAGCGGCTCTTATTTATTCTGGAAGCGCCTAAACTCAGCACCCGCCCTGAGTGGCTAACTCAAATCCCGGATCTGGGTGCCATTAGCGAACAAGACCCCAAAGATCGGCTGGGTGGGGCAGGTAGCACGAGTCGTAAATCAACACGGCGTAAATCTGACCAACCCGATGAACCAGAACCCCCGATGAACTTAGCTCAAACCAGCCCTTTGAGCGATCGCTTTCTCTGGCTAGCCATTGTGGCGATCATCTTGATATTGGGCGGCTTTGCCTGGTTCGCCTAAATGCTCAAAACTCCAGCAACAGAGTAGTAGTATTTATGGGAGCCGTAGGCCAAAATTTGTAGATCATACTGGGAGCCAAGCCGGTGGGTAGAACAAGTCAGCCATCCTCTCACGTTTATCCTGTAGCGTCCGCACGTTCAAACTCTTTGTTGCGAGCGATCGCCCGTCCGTTGCAGCGGTTTCGGGTCGTTTGGGTGATGTTGCTCACTTCACTGCTGCTCTCTGGTTGTGTGCACTACGATGTCGGCGTAAATTTTGACGGCCCCAATCGCGGCGAAATCGTCCAGCACTTGCAACTCGGCGATCGCTTGAGTGGCACGAGTTCGCAACAATGGCTCGACACGCTAGAACGTCGTACTCGTCAACTGGGTGGCAAAACGCAGCGAGACGATAGCCAAGGCATTACGGTCACAATTCCGTTTAGTAGTGGTGCCGAGCTTAATCAAAAATTCAACGACTTTTTCCAACCACCCACCGCTAAAGAAACTGCCAAAAAGTCAGATATTACTCTGCCGAAAATTCAATCTGATCTCAAACTGGGGCAAAGCAACTTCTTACTGCTGCTACGCAATAAACTCAGCTATACCCTAGATTTGCGATCGCTCGGAGGTGTCTCGGCTAATGGCAATTTACTGGTCAACCCAGGTTCGCTGATCGATTTAGAATTTCGCCTGAATACACCTTGGGGTGCCCGCAGTGTGACCGACAGCGCCGACAGCATTGCAGCAGAATCTCTTCAGCAAGGTCATCAGTTGGTGTGGAAGCTGCAACCAGGACAAGTGAACCACTTAGAAGCTGTTTTTTGGATGCCCAGTCCCTTAGGCATTGGTACGGTGGTGATTATTTTGTTGGCGATCGCAGGCTTTTACTTCAAGTACAAGACGCTACCTTTCAAAAATTCTCAGCCCTCCAATCCCGCCTAACCTAAACCACCTCATGGTCTGTTGAGAATGCGCCGTTCAGCCACACTGCAACGATTTTATATTTTGGGTTTGAGCGGCCCAATCATTGCTCTAAACGTCTGGATTTTGTCGCAGATTTTCCGGTTTTTTGAGCACTCAATTACGTTGATTGTCATTGCGGCAATCTTGGCATTTTTGCTTAACTACCCAGTGCAAATTCTTGAGCGCACTCGCATGAACCGATCGCAGGCGGTCATTGCTGTGTTGCTGTTTACACTTGCACTTTTAATGATCTTGGGTTTAACGCTAGTCCCTGTTTTGATTGAGCAAATGGCTCAGTTTATCAATAAATTACCTGCATCTTTTGCTGCCAGTCAACAACATATTGCAGCAATCGATACATGGGCAACAGCGCGGCGTCTTCCTCTCGATCTTCAGGGGTTTAGCAATCGCATCAGTAGCCAAATTGAGAGCCAAGTCCAAACTTTAGCAAGTCAGGCATTGGGTGTTGCTCTGGTCACAGTTTCGGGGCTATTTGATGTAGTTCTCGTGATTGTTTTAGCGTTCTACATGCTGTTATATGGTCAGCGCATGTGGCAAGGCTTAATTAATTTATTACCTGCTCATATTGGCGCTCCTTTTAACGCTTGTTTGCGACTCAACTTTCAAAACTTTTTTATTAGCCAATTTCTCTTAGGCTTTTTCATGTTCGGGACTTTAACTCCTATTTTTATAGGGTTGAAGGTGCCCTTTGCATTGCTTTTTGCTCTGTTAATTGGCATCTCTGAGTTGATTCCGTTTATTGGGGCTACCTTGGGGATTGGTCTAGTCGTAATTCTGGTAATGTTTCAGAGTTTTTGGTTGTCGCTCCAGGTCGCCTGTGCTGCCATTGTGATGCAACAAATTAAAGACAACTTGCTTGCTCCTCGGCTGATGGGCAACTTCACAGGTTTGAACCCAGTTTGGATTTTTATTGCTTTGTTAATGGGTGCGCAAATTGCTGGGTTGCTAGGCTTACTAGTTGCAGTGCCGATCGCGGGCACAATCAAAGGCACTATCGACATTCTGCGGGGTTCCAATCGTCCTGACGTTGTGCTGACCGAGGTTTTACCAGAAGAGAGCCATACTCCAGGCTGAATCGAGCGATACTCAGCAATTTGCGATCGCCTGTTAAGCTTTCTTTCATGCCCAAGGCACCCATTTTCAGCTACAGTCCTGATGAACGCTGAAAATTCTTGTGAAACTAGCCAGTCCTTCTCGATCGCCCCTCAATAGCATGGAGGAGTAGTGAATGCGACAGATTAATTTCCTAATTATTTTTGTAATTGCCCTAGCGCTCGTTTTATTTAGTCTCGAAAACACCGAGCCTGCCGTGATCCATGTGGTCAAAGATATTCAAGTTCAAGCTCCTCTTTCGGTTGAATTAATTTTGGCAATGGGTGTCGGCGCTGTCTTGGCTTGGGTCTTTAGTGTTTGGACTCAATTTCAACGCCTCATTGAGATGCGTCCTAAAGCTCAGCAAATTCAGCAGCGAGAAGACCGGATTCAAGAACTGGAGCAAGATCTTGAACGCTACAAAGCCGAACTCGAAGAACGGCAACATCTGCTGCCTGGGGTAAGCTCAATGACTCAAGAGGTGTAGGAATTGAGTTTCATGCCAGAGGCTCTTTGGGTGCCACTGCTGCTTTTGAGCTTGATTATTGCCGCCGCTGTTTACTTTGTCCGCATTGCCAGCAAATAGGTACCATTCATGACCCTGTCTTTGGCTCAAAACGCGATCGCTTTGCTGATGGAATTGGCAGAGCGAGGTGAAATTGACCCGTGGAATGTCAAAGTCATTGAAGTGATCGATCGCTTTCTCAGCGAGTTAACCCCACTCCATGCCTATAACGGCGGTCGGGCTGCTTATGAAGCTGATCTTTCACGGTCTGGGCAGGCATTTTTGTATGCCTCCATGCTGGTGTTGCTCAAGGCAGATACCTTGGCAAGAACTGAAACTGAACCCGAAGACCCTACCCTCGAAGCAGAAGGTGATTTGCTGGAATTGGATGAGTTTGCGGGCACCCCAATTCCCTTGCACTTAGAGCGGCGATTACGGCGGCGGGCTGTAGCCAAACCACCCCAACAGCGGCGCGTGACCTTGCAAGAGTTGATCACCCAGCTAGAGCTGATGGCGGCTGAGATGGCGGAGGCACAACCGCGATCGCGACCCCGACGACCCCGGCCCCAATCACGCAGTCAAGCAGTTCGCACGATCGCCCAACTCGCCCACCAAGAAAATCTCTCTGAAATTGCCGCTGAGCTAGAGCAGTTTTTGGCAACCCGTTGGCAGCAAATCTCCCAAGGGAGCGATTGGCTAGACTTTGATTTCCTGTTAAATCTTTGGTCAAGCCCCGAACGTCCCTTCGCAATCCCTGGCATCTCAGCATCAATGGCGAGCCCAGCCGATAACAATTCTGCGGCGACTTCATCCCATGACACGGGCGATCGCGTTGCAATTTTTTGGGCGCTGCTCTTTTTGTCAGCGCAATCAAAAGTGGAATTATCCCAGGAGGAATTTTATCAAGACCTTAAAATTCGTAGCCTATCTGAACATTCCGTTCATGCACTCTCGGAATGAATTTTGTTAAGATTTGGGCGACTCTGAGGTCTACACCATGAGCACAATAAATTTTGCCTGGGTTTGCCAATCGAGTCAGGCACTTTGAGACAATGATTGACATCCATAAAAACGTCTAACGTTCAGCCTTAAAGGCCCACAAGCCGCGATCGCAATCTACTTTTAGATGTGGAACTTCGCCGCTTCAGCCTGTATCGATACTCTAAAGTTAGTGGTCTAGGTGAGAGATAGCTATTTATGAAAGCCATGATTCTGGCAGCTGGTAAAGGAACGCGCGTTCGTCCTATTACCCATACCATTCCCAAACCGATGATTCCTATCCTGCAAAAGCCAGTGATGGAATTCCTTCTGGAGCTGCTCCGCCAGCATGGTTTTGACCAAATCATGGTCAATGTCAGCCACCTAGCCCATGAAATTGAAAACTACTTCCGCGATGGGCAAAAGTTTGGTGTCCAAATCGCCTACTCGTTTGAAGGCCGCATTGTAGATGGCGAACTGGTCGGGGAAGCCCTCGGCTCAGCAGGTGGGATGCGTCGGATTCAAGACTTCTCGCCGTTTTTTGACAGCACATTTGTGGTGCTCTGCGGTGATGCCCTGATTGACCTCGACCTCACGGCTGCTGTGAAAAGGCACCGCGAAAAAGGTTCGATCGCCACCGTGATCATGAAATCGGTTCCTCGTGAAGAAGTCTCCAGCTACGGGGTCGTCGTCACCGATGAAGACGGGCGCATTCAAGCCTTCCAAGAAAAACCCTCCGTCGAAGAAGCCCTCAGCACCAGTATCAACACCGGGATCTACATCTTTGAGCCAGAAGTTTTAGACTACATTCCTTCTGGTGAAGAATTTGATATCGGTAGTCAGCTATTCCCCAAACTGGTCGAAATGGGTGCTCCCTTCTATGGCATCACCATGGACTTCCAGTGGGTTGACATTGGTAAAGTGCCTGACTACTGGAGAGCTGTGCGCGGGGTACTTCAGGGCGAAGTCAAGAATGTGCAAATTCCTGGGCATGAGGTCGCTCCTGGCGTCTACACAGGCTTAAATGTAGATGTTAACTGGGATAAAGTTGAGATCGAAGGCCCAGTCTATATCGGCGGCATGACTCGCATTGAAGACGGTGCCAAAATTATCGGCCCTACCTACATCGGCCCCAACTGCCGGATCTGTAGTGGTGCCACCGTCGATAACAGCGTCATCTTTGAATATTCTCGTTTAGGCCCTGGGGTGCGCTTGGTCGATAAGTTGGTGTTTGGTCGTTACTGTGTCGATAAGACAGGTGCAACGATTGACGTGCAAGCTGCTGCCTTAGACTGGCTGATCACCGATGCCCGACAAGTACTTCCGTCTCAACCACCTGTTGAACGGCAAGCGATCGCTCAACTTTTGGGCAAAGACAGCCACACCGTCAGCCTCTAAGCATCTAAATCTTCTCAAGCTCAGAACTGGCTCACCACCTTACTGAGCGCGAATTACACAGCCTGCACAAAGCCCCTTTCCGATGAGAGAAGGAGATTAAACATTCCTTCTTGATCTCGGAGAGGGGTTTTGGAGGAGACTGCAACGACTCAGCTTGTTTGCAAAGATTGATGGACTGTAATCCAGTGGTTCAGGGTCGTGCTACTCATCGCTTAATTCTTGCTCGGTTGCTGCGCTGATCCGTGCCATCCACCAAGCGATCGCGCCGCAGGTGAGCAGAACTCCCAAAATTATTCCGACTACGAGTCCTTCAAAAAACAGCAACATAGTTTGCTCAGGGATTTTTCCTCTGATGCCATACAAAAGCAAACTCAAGTAGTTTAGGCGACTTTGCTAGCCCTGAATCATCAAGATGACTTTCCTCAATCTTAGGACTTTAACCCGCTTTACCCAGGTACTGATGAGTTGGGGGGTGTTGGCTCCGTTGCTAATGGTGGGGCGTGCCCAAGCGGCTGAGCAGATCTATGTCTCTTTCGGGGCTTTAGAGCGATCGATTTCAGTCGATGCTTTAGAAACTTACGCCAAAACAGGCGAAATTGAGGATGACTTGGCGGTCTATGCTCAATACGCTGACCCCAAAGCCCTAGCAGAACTGCGGGAGGTGTTGGTCGCCCCCATTCCCTTGTCAGCCGTTGCCATTTCTCAGTTTTTATACACTTCTCAGGGCGAAGCCTTACTAAGACGCTTAAGTGAGGTCATTCAAACCGAAACTCGCCACCCCGGCTTCTTTGCGTTGCGCTCAGCTCTAATTTTGGCTGCCGATCGCCCGGGTGGTTTAACGCTGCTCAACTTTTTACAGCAGTTTCCCACCGAGGGCATCCGCATTAACTTAGCTAGCAGTTTAGAAATTGCTCGCGAGGTAGAAGCCTTGGTGGACGACACCAACAAAGCCACGGCAGCAATTGTCAATCAAGCCAGACTAGAAGCGACATCCTCCATACCCCCGGTTGGCAGGCCACTGACTTTACGCCGACGCGGGGAATTTGGGGTCGATAAACAGCCACTCACTCTCAGAGATCTCACCCGTCCTACGGGGCAACTCGATGGCGCAGGCAACCCAGTACGTAAAGAGCGGACGATTGAAGTCGATCTTTACATTCCACAAGCTGCCGGAGCACGCGCTACTGCCCTCTATCCAGCCCCCGTGATTGTGATTTCTCACGGTTTGGGGTCTGATCGCAAGACCTTTGCCTACCTAGCCGACTATCTGGCCTCCTATGGATTTGTTGTAGCAGTACCTGAGCACCCTGGCAGCAATGCGGGGCAAATTCAGGCTTTGTTAAGCGGTCGAGCCACTGAGGTTACCGAACCAGGGGAATTTATCGATCGCCCGTTAGATATCAAGTTTCTCCTAGACCAATTAGAGCGGCGATCGCAATCTGAGCCGTGGCTACGAGGCCGTCTTGACCTCAACAATGTTGGTATCGTTGGGCAATCATTTGGTGGGTATACAGCCTTGGCTTTGGCTGGAGCCCCTCTCAACTTTGGCTTGATCGAACCTAGTTGTCCTGACAACAGCTCATATAACATCTCGCTGTTGTTGCAGTGTCGGGCAGAAAACATTACTCGGCGGCAAACGAACCTGAGTGACCCCCGCATCAAAGCCGCGATCGCCATTAACCCGGTCGATAGTCTTGTTTTTGGGGAAGCGGGTTTAAGTCAAATCCAAATCCCGCTGATGATGATCAGCGCCAATGCCGATACGGTCGCCCCCGCTTTAGCTGAGCAAATCCGCCCGTTTACCTGGCTCACCACCCCCAATAAGTATCTGGCATTGATTGAGAACGCCACTCACTTTTCGGCGCTTGACGACTCTAGCAGTAATAGCGAACCTGTGCCGCTGCCAAGCCCTGTAGTTGGTGCTGAACCCTCACTGGCTCAAACGTATGTCAAAGCATTGAGTGTGGCATTTTTTAAAACGCATCTCACCAACCAATCTGATTTCCGCCCTTACTTGACCGCAAGTTATGCAGCGAATCTCAGCCGCAATCCATTACCGCTCAGTTTGGTGCAATCGTTTACTGCCGAGCAGCTCACCCAAGCCCTCAGCGGTGAAGCTCCTGAACCAGAACCCGAGACTGAGCCTGATAATGATTCTTCACCACCGTTAGAGCCAATCGTAGTTCCTATTGAACCGATCGCGCCGCTGGATCCTGCCGAAACGAATTTTTAATTCCTGAAATTCATGCCTGCGCCTGCACCTGAGCCTTTAGACCTCGAAGTTATTATTGAAGAATTACTGCATTATCAAGCTCAAGATTTGCAGTGTAATTTATCGCAATTTCGCAGCTTAATTAGTGCCGAGCAGTATCAGAAACTCTATCGGTTAGTGCGGCAATATTTTACAGTGGGCAGTTCAGTTTTAGATTGGGGCTGTGGCAATGGTCACTTCTCTTATTTCTTGTTGCGATCGCACTATCAAACCTATGGTTATGCCTTTGAAGACTTCTATTTTCGCAGCATTTTAGAACCACTAGGCTACCAATTTCAGAAAGGTAGTTTTGCCGATGCGATCGCCTTACCCTATCGCAACCAGCAATTTGACGGTGTGGTTTCAGTAGGGGTGTTAGAGCATGTCCGCGAAACAGGGGGTGATGAGTTAGCCAGTTTAAAAGAGATTTTTAGACTCTTAAAACCGGGTGGTTACTTTATTTGCTATCACTTCCCTAATCAATATAGTTGGATTGACGCGATCGCCACATTCATTCCTCACAAACACCATCATCAATATCGCTATACCCAAGCTCAGATTCAACAACTGTGTGCAACAGCGGGTTTTCAACTTTTAGACTATCAACGCTATGGATTTTTACCTCGTAATTTTTGGGGCAATTTACCCGCTAAAGTGCGGCAGTCGCGATCGCTAGCTCACTTATGGAATCTTTTTGACACAGTTTTGAGCTACAGTCTTTCTTTGTTCTGTCAAAATTATTGGTTTGTGGCTCAGAAACCAAGCGACAGCAAATAACCATCGCCTAGAGAGACTGAAATTAAGACTGTGCAAGGGTTTTTGAATCTCAACAAGCCAGCGGGCATGACCTCTCACGATTGCGTTGGGAAAGTGCGCCGTCTGTTGAAGCTAAAACGGGTGGGACATGGTGGAACATTAGATCCAGCCGCAATGGGGGTATTGCCGATCGCAGTTGGTCGAGCGACGCGGTTATTGCAATTTCTGCGCTCTGACAAAGCCTATCGAGCCAAGATCCGATTCGGGGTCAGAACGGCAACCGATGACTTGGAAGGCGAAACGCTAACGACTCAACCAGCCCCCAATCTTCAGCTAGAAACGATCAAAGCCGCATTGCCACAGTTTCTCGGTCAGATTCAACAAATTCCGCCGAGTTATAGCGCTATTCAAGTGCAAGGTCAGCGACTCTATGATCTGGCGCGAGCGGGGAAGGCGATCGAGGTGCAAGCCCGTCCGGTAGAAGTGTTTAGCATTGAAGTGCTAGATTGGCGACCCGGTGACTTCCCAGAACTCGATGTCGCGATCGCTTGTGGCCCTGGCACCTATATCCGTGCGATCGCTCGTGACTTGGGCGAAGTGTTGGGTGTGGGTGGCACCTTGGCACAGTTGATCAGAACCGAGAGTTGTGGTTTCTCTCTAGCAGACAGTTTGACGTTTGAAGATTTAGAAACTCAGGTTGCGGCTGGTACTTTTACCCCAATTCATGCGATCGCGGCGTTGGAACATTTACCACCGTTAACGTTATCTGCCGAGCTAGCCAAGCGCTGGTGTTGGGGGCAACGCATTCCTATTGCTGAGTCAGAACTGCCAACCTCAGATATTCCTGCCACGCTCCGCATTCACCATGAAGACGGACGTTTTTTGGGGGTGACGCAAGTCGTGCTAGATGACGGCGATCGCATTCTCGCCCCGCAAATGGTGTTTGAACCTGAAGGGTAGGAAACAGACCTAACCCCCAGCCCCTTCCCTAGTAGGGAAGGGGAGCAAGAAACGTTCAAAGCCTCTCGCCTCGCAGGAGAAGAGTTTGGGGAGAGGTCTAGCCTTCAACTTCATAGTCCTCGGTTTGCCACGTTGAGATGGGTCGCAGTATTGCTGGGATTTCGCCTTGATCGAGGGGGAATTCGAGGAGCGTTTCGCGTAAGCCTAAGTAACCCGACTCACTAAACGACAACAACATCCGCTGGAGTGCAGGCCAAATCTCGGCTTCGTACTCCCAGTCGCGATCGCGGTTAGCATAGGCAGCGATCGATCGCAGCGCCCAGAAATAGCTGTTTCGCACCACCGAGCCACCTTTTTTGTAGGTCGGCACGTCTTCGTGGTGTAAAAATACAATTTGATCTGCAATTCTGGCTCGCATGATTTCTCAGTCTCTCGCGGGTCGCACCAGGGTATAGAAGCCCCTACCCTCATTGTAGAAATCCTTGTTCATCTATTTTGGAGAACTGGACATGGCCTCAGCGCAAGTCGCCCCCTACGGCTCTTGGAAATCCCCGATTACCTCTGACCTGATTGTGGCGGGGACAATTGGTTTGGGCACGATCGCGATCGCCGGAGCGGATATCTTCTGGTTAGAGATGCGGCCTCAAGAAGCGGGGCGGACGGTATTAGTACGACAAACGGCAGATGGTGAAACGGTTGATATCACGCCAACGCCGTTTAATGTGCGAACTCGTGTGCATGAATATGGGGGCGGCGCGTATACCCTGGCAGACGGTACCGTTTATTTCAGCAACTTTGCCGACCAACGACTCTACAAGCAATCTCTTGGTGCAGAACCTCAACCGCTGACTCCCGAAGGTGATTGGCGCTATGCCGATGCGGTGGTAGACCTACCAAGACAGCGTTTGATTTGCGTCCGCGAAGATCATACAGTGGGCGGTCATGAGCCTTTGAATGCGATCGCCAGCATCAGTTTAGATGGGCAACACGAACCCCAAATTCTTGTAGCAGGCAATGACTTCTATGCGGCTCCTCGCCTCAGCCCTGACGGTTCTCATCTGGCTTGGTTGACCTGGAATCACCCCAACATGCCCTGGGATGGCACCGAACTGTGGGTCGCACCTGTGGAAGCTGATGGCAGCTTAGGCCAACCCGAAAAAGTTGCAGGTGGGATTGATGAAGCGATTTTTCAACCCGGTTGGTCTTCAAACGGAATTTTGCACTTTGTCTCCGATCGCACGGGATGGTGGAATCTCTACCGTTGGCACAATGGGCAAGTCGAGGCATTGTGCGATCGCGCGGCGGAGTTTGGCGAACCCTTGTGGAATCTGGGGCAAGTAACCTATGGCTTTACGACCCATAACGGTCAAGAACAGATTCTTTGCACCTATGGGGAGGGTGGCAAATCTCATCTGGCGAGGGTGAACCCAGACACAAAAGAATTACAACCTATGGATCTACCTGTTTCCGTCAGTCGTAGTTTGCATGTGACAGGCGACCAAGCTGCGTTTCTAGGTGGATCTCCCTCTGAAGCATTGGCGGTTGTGCGGCTAGATTTGACCACCGATCAGTTTACGGTCGTGCGTCGTTCTAGCAATCTCACAATTGACCCCGGTTATCTCTCCACCCCGCAAGCGATCGAGTTTCCGACTGAGAATGGGTTGACGGCTTATGGCTTTTTTTACCCGCCCACCAACAAAGACTACACAGCTCCGGCAGGTGAGAAACCGCCGTTGTTAGTGAAAACCCACGGTGGCCCTACTGCTTCTACTTCGACGCTGCTAAGTTTGGGCATCCAATATTGGACGAGTCGAGGGACTGCGGTGTTGGATGTCGATTATGGTGGCAGCACTGGCTATGGTCGCGCCTATCGAGAGCGGTTGAAAGGGCAGTGGGGCATTGTCGATGTCGATGACTGTGCCAATGGTGCCCGATATTTGGTCGAGCAAGGGCTAGTCGATGGCGATCGCTTGATGATTGATGGGGGCAGCGCCGGAGGCTACACTACGCTCTGTGCGCTAATTTTCCGGGATACGTTCAAAGCCGGAGCCAGTTATTACGGAGTGAGTGACTTAGAAGCCCTCGCCAAAGATACTCACAAATTTGAATCTCGATATCTCGACAGTTTGATTGGCCCTTACCCCGAACGTCAGGATCTCTATCAAGCCCGATCGCCCATCCATTTCTGCGATCGCCTTGACTGTCCAGTGATTTTCTTCCAAGGTTTAGAAGACAAAATTGTGCCCCCCAATCAAGCAGAAGCAATGGTGGAGGTATTGCGGCAGAAAGGGTTGCCTGTCGCCTATGTCGCCTTTGAAGGAGAACAACACGGCTTTCGCAAGGCCGAAAACATTAAGCGATCGCTCGATGGCGAGTTATATTTCTACTCCCGCGTGTTTGGGTTTGAGCTGGCTGAGGCTGTAGAACCCGTCCCGATTGAGAATCAGCGATCGCCTGTGTAAGTGCGGTGCTAATGTAAAGAATGGTTTCGATTCGTGGATCGGTTATGTCAGCAGCGGTTGCCCTGCAAAATGTCTCCAAAATTTACAATGATCGCCCCGTGGTCAATGATCTCTCGCTAGCGATCGCCTCCGGTGAGATGTTTGGTCTATTGGGGCCAAATGGAGCGGGCAAATCGACCACAATCCGCATGTTGACGACGCTGACCAAACCTAGCCAAGGTCAAATTCAGATTGCTGACTTTGATGTGGTGCGGCAACCGCTGCAAGTCAAGCAACGCATTGGGGTGGTGTTGCAGGCTATTAGTGTGGATGGCGACCTCACCGTTTGGGAAAACATGGAGTTCCACGGGCGACTCCACCACATCCCGAAGCGGCAACGACAAGAGCGGATTCAGCGCTGGCTGGAATATGTCGAACTCAGCGATCGCCAAGCCGATCTCGTCAAAACGCTTTCGGGTGGCATGAAGCGGCGGTTACAGATTGCCCGTGCCCTGCTCCACGAACCCGAAATTTTGTTTCTTGATGAACCCACGGTCGGTCTTGACCCGCAAACTCGCCGTCGCCTCTGGGAGATCATTCGTGACCTCAACAAGCAAGGCATGACGATGCTGCTGACCACCCACTACATGGAAGAAGTGGAATATCTCTGCGATCGCATTGGGATTATGGACAGCGGCAAACTGATCGAACTCGGTACTCTCGCTGAACTGCGCCAAAAATATGGTGAAGGTCTGGTGATGACTCAAAATGGCGATCGCTGGGATTATAAGTTCTTCCCCGATTTAGAGCACGCCAACGCCTACCTTGATCAGCAACCAGACAAGACTGGTATGATGGTGCGACCTTCTAACCTCGAAGATATTTTTGTTGAATTGACAGGACGTAATCTCGATTGAGCGATCAGCCAACACTTTGGGAAGAGCCGCCCAAACGCACAGGATTGGCGAGCACGATTGAAGCCATTCTCTATTTGAAGGGGCAACCGCTGACGCTGGGAGAGATCGCCAAATATGCAGGCTGCGATCGCTCCACTGCCGAAGAAGGGTTGCTAGAGTTAATTGCTGACTATGCCCACCGCGATACCGCCTTAGAAGTGGTGGAAACCCCAGACGGCTACAGTTTGCAATTAAAGCCCGCATTTCACAATCTGGTTCAAACCTTAATCCCCGTAGATTTGGGAGTGGGTGCTTTGCGTACTCTCGCGGCGATCGCCCTCCGAGGCCCGATCGCTCAGCCCTATTTG
>CBIHQL010000052.1:0-13458 GCA_966211855.1 uncultured bacterium | reverse complement strand
ATCGCTTTTTTCAAAGAAGACTGAATGACGGAGATATCTTGCTGGGAGCGCAGAGACGGCTCTTGATGAAGCAGTTGCAGCAGAGAATCAACCTGGTCTTGCAGGCTGTGGCACTGAAGGGGCATTTGAGTCATAGTGGCAAATTGATCGGCAGGAATTGCTCTGAGTGTGGAATAACCTCAATTCCCAGAATTCCCAATCTGCAATTCGCAGACGCACACCCCTTGGTTGGCTTTACCCTTGCTTAATCGGAATCTTGATTAAAAATTCCGTTCCCTCCCCTGGTTTTGACAAACACTGAAAAGCACCACCATGCTTATCGACAACAATCTGGTAACTGATAGAAAGCCCTAACCCTGTGCCTTTACCGACAGGCTTGGTGGTGAAAAATGGGTCAAAGATGCGACTTTGGAGTGATTCAGGCACTCCCGGCCCATTATCTGCAATCTGAATCACGATCTGGGGGCGATCGCCGCTTTCCTCTGCCACTGAAGTCCGAATCGTAATTTGCCCGGTATAAGGCTTTAAGCTGTGCTCTTTTGCTTGCTCAACCGCATCAATCGCATTACTCAAGATATTCATAAACACCTGATTGAGTTGACCTGCATAGCACTCAACCAGAGGTAATTCACCATATTTCTTGCTAACCAAAATGGCTGGATGATCTGGCTTGGCTTTGAGGCGATGTTGCAAAATCATGAGCGTGCTTTCAATGCCGTCATGGATATCGACTGCTTTCATTTCAGCTTGATCCAGACGAGAGAAATTGAGCAGAGACAGCACAATTTGACGAATGCGATCGGCCCCTACTTTCATCGAACCCAACAGCTTGAGCAAATCTTCAGTCACAAAGTCGAGGTCAATGGTTTCGATCTGTTCCTGAACTTTGGCACCCGGTTGAGGGTGGTCTTCCTGGTTATTAATTTCGTGAGCAATCCCAGCGACCAACTGCCCCAAGCTCGAAATCTTTTCGGTTTGAATCAACTGGGTTTGAGTTTTGCGCAGCGTCTCCAACGTTTGCGAGAGCTGTTGGGTCTGTTGGCGAGTTTGGGCTAACAATTCTGCTTGCTGTAAAGCCATGCCGAGTTGTGCAGCCGCTTGAGCGAGAAACTGAACTTCTGAAGGCTCCCACTGTCGCGTTGTTGAGTGTTGGTAGGCGGCGAGTAAGCCCCACAAGGTTTTGCCGACAAAAATAGGGGCGATCGCGAAAGCCTTAATTCGGAATTGCTGCAAAATATCGACATGGCATGGGTACAGACCTGCCCACTCCACATCATTAACCGCAAAGGTTTCGTTATTCCGGTAGCGGCCCCCTTGCGTGATCTTCAGATACGTGTCATCCCAAACCATGTTTTCACCCAGCTTGAGAACCCCTTGCCACTCAGGGGTGGTGAATTCAAAATCGTGAACAAAGCTGCCGCCCCACTCTGCATCAAATTGATAGACAGCCACTCGCTCAATATTCAATAGATGACATAACTCTTGAGTGGTGGTGCGGAAAATGGTTTCTGGCGTGAGTGATTGGCGAATCTTGGTCACCACTTCTAGCAACGATTGCTGCTGACTGGCAGACTGTTGCAACTTGGCAGTCCGCTCTTGCACTTGCTGCTCTAACCCAGCATTCATTGCTTGTA
Organism: uncultured bacterium; assembly: GCA_966211855.1. Taxonomy (GTDB): domain Bacteria; phylum Cyanobacteriota; class Cyanobacteriia; order FACHB-46; family FACHB-46; genus CBIHQL01. The sequence continues at coordinate 11,824 of CBIHQL010000052.1, read as the reverse complement.
ACTGCCAATGAATTTGATAGTGCAAAATCGCGGCAGCAAAATGGCTCGATAGCGATCGCAGCAATTCAATATCACTGGATGTCCAAGGTGCTGCTTGCCCTTTTTTAGATTCTTTCCAGGCGGCAAACGATCGCCGAGCCCGAGCCTGCCGTTGATCTGGGTCAACCTCCCCAGCCCAGAGCGTTTCTGTAGAAATTTCGTCGCGGAAGACGGTTAAATAGCCTAAGTTGTGCTGCCCATATCGCAGAGCTATTGTCACCAGACTCCGAATTGCTGTTGACTGAAAGAGCGGCTGAAGTAGTTGCAGTTCAGGCGTTTGATATAGGTCTGCGATCGCCCAGAGCGTTTGCTCACCCGATCGAAAGTAATCTTGGAAGGCGCTGGATTGCTCTAACACCTCCAGGGCTACTTGTTCTGCGCCGACAGGCTGAGTGCCAGCCCGATAAAGTTTGACTGTCTCGGTTGCGGCCTCCTGAAACTTGACCAAATGCCCAGCAGTGCTGTCTTGAATCTCAAACGCTGTGGGCTTGATATAGAGCCGTCCGCCACACCCGTGCAATGCAGCCACCGTTGCTTCTAACGCTACTTGCAAGTCACTCACAGACCGAGAATAGAGCAGAGTAGAAATCTGATTAACGGTTGTTTCTAGGTTGGCCTTTTCACGAGCTTGCTCTAACAAAGCGGATTGAGCGATCGCCACTGCTAGTTGATCTACTACCATCTGCACAGCTTGTAATTCTGATGGCGGAATCGATCGCGACGCTGAGTGGTGCGACACCAACAGACCCCAGAGCTTTTCATAATGGAGAATCGGCACCACAACCGATGATTGAACTCCCATCGCCATCAAATAATCCACATGGCAAGGGTCAACCGTCCGATATTGAATGTCATCGGGCATCACCTCACCCGTTTCTGGGTTGCGCAGAAAACTTTGACCAATTTGATGCGCCACAACATCAACGACTGACTTCACCCTGGCTTTCACAAATAGCTCACGGGCCTGTAACGGAATATCATCAGCAGGGAAATTCAGCCCCATCAAAGACGGAAGTCGATTGTTATCGATTGATTCTGCAACAACTTGACCGCTACCATCGGCATGAAACTTGTAAATCAGCACTCGGTCAGTTGCCAAGAACGATCGAACTTCTACAGCAGTCGCGCTCAGAATATCTTGTAGCTCTAGCGACTGTAAGATGCGATTGGTCGTCCGGTGCAGTAAACCTTCAAGGCTGACGCGATCGTGTGATTGTGACGCGAATTTTAGATTCATGGGTTATTCACGAGTTACTTAAACTCATGCCAGGTATTAAAGCAAGCTGCTCTCTTGCCTCTTAAAGTTCCCTTAATGAACCTGCGATCGCGGCGATTTACAAGAAATTTAATCACCTGTCGGAAAATTGTAAGTTCTGGTGAATTCTGCACCCGTTTGATCACCATCTCCAGACAGGACGTGGTTACTTTGGCTTCAAGCCTAGATCAAAGAAGATTCAGGCGCGGTGGAAGTTTTGGGAGCGATCGCCGTTCGTTCTGCCCGTTTCTCGGCAATCAACTTGGGGCGAAGATAGAGATTTTCGACCAAAGCAGCGGCCCCAGCAATCCACGGTGGCACAATCAACGCCCCGATAATGCCCAACACTTGTGCCCCACCCAACACCGCCAACAGTTGGTAAAGCGGGTGTACCCCCACCGAAGACCCCACCAGCACCGGGTCAAGCACATAGGTTTCTAAATTTTGAATGATGATAAATAGCAACAGCACCCAGAGAAACGTCCACCCCCCTTGGGAAATCGCCACCAACAACGCTGGAAACGCCCCCAAAATTGGCCCCAAAAACGGGATCAGATTGGTCACCCCTGCGATCGCCCCTAACCCCAGCGCATATTCTTCTAACCCCAACAAGCTCAACCCTGCTGCCGTCACCAACCCCAACACCGCAGACACCACACCCCGCCCGCGAATGTAGCCGCCCATCCGATAGCTGACAGGCACTACTTGCGCCGCCAACCGTTGATCCCACGGAGCCGGAAAGAGCCGCACCACACTATTAATCAGCGTTTTACTGTCAGCCACCATGTAGCCAGAGAGAAACAGCGCCAAAATCAAACTAAAAAAGCCGCCTACCAGTCCCCGCGTCAGGCTGTAAGAGCGTACCAATAGCTGCTGACTCGAGCGAATCACCCAATTGTTGAGCGCCTGACTGTCGAGCAACTCATCAATAAAAGCCGCTTGCGTTTCGCTAAGACGACCCGCCACCAACTCGACCAGCGATCGCAGCGTCTCTAAATAGAGCGGTAATTGCCCAATCAAGCGGCTAATCTGCTCCACCACCGTCGGGCCAATCAGTAACCCCACCCCCGCAAGCCCCGCAAGCACAATTAAATACACTGCGATTGTCGCTAACCAACGCGGCACCCCCCAACGCTCCGCCCCATCCACCACCGGAGCGATCGCCGCCGCTAGCACCACCGCCACCATCACCGTCACTAACAGCCCCCGCACCTGCCACAGCACCGCCAACCCCAAAACCGCCGCCAAAATCCACAACAAACTCGATAGAGAAATCGTGATGCGTTGTTCAGGCATAGAGAGTGACTAGCTTGGACAGTTTGTGAGTTTCTGGCAATCTCTGCATTGGCCCCCTAAATCCCCCAACCTTGGGGGACTTTACGAAGTGAGGTAACTGCTCTGAGTCAGCCTCTTAGATCCCTCAGTGTAAGAGACTTCATGATTATCAGAGTAATCGCTTTGAGCGTAGAGCGATCGCAGCGGGTGAACTGAGGCACCAGGCGAGGCAAGACCGTGGGATGCTCTTAGACGCGCATCAGCAGCAGCACCTCCAACAAAAACAGGACAGAGGGCGTAAGCATGCCTTGCCGATACAGGTCTCACTAGCGTTGGCGCGTTCTTCATTGAGCTAGGCTACTGCTTCTGCAACCCGGTTAAGGCTACTGGAGTGGGTTATCACCATTCCAAAGCTCCACAAACCCAAGCCCGTCACTCCCAATCATCACAAACGTACCTGTGGGAGAGGGCCGAGGTCGGGGGTTTGGTTTGAGTTGCAAAACTAGAATTAGACTTCAGTTTTGGCATCTAGTTTTTTAGACACCCAACTAATAGCACCGCTGATTAAAGCCCCAGCCATCAAAATGCCGATTGCAGGGGTAAAGACAGGTTCCCAAAGTTTGTACCAGAGGTCTAAGCCGAGGGGCACTCCAGCTGAGCGTCCGACCACAGCGATCGCCAGCCAAAAGAAGCTAAATAAGACCAAAAATAAATCAATAACAAGAGCTAAATTGATCCAGTCTAAAAGTTTGTCTTTCATCCCGCTTTGAGGAATTGAATTTTCCCCTACATTACCAAAAAAATATGGCCGTACTTGCAGTTAGTACAGCCACACTCGTAGAAGCAGAACGAAAACTTGAAAAATAAAAATCAAGCCATCCGCTTAGTCCAGATTTTCTGCTGGGCTTCCCGGAAGTTGTAGGTCATCTGGGTCTACATAGTGGCATACTGCATCATCAACACAAATCAAGGCCCAACCGGATTGGTCAATTCCGAACAGTTTATAGTCAGCTTCCTGAACGAAAAAGCCTTTGTGATTACGAGTTTCGGGCTTTACTCCAACGTTCTCAATAATCATGGCTGTTTGACTCCAAAATGTGAAAAATGAACCAGCGATAAAGCTAAAAGAAAAACTAATCGCTTGGTTCACAAAATCTTATCATTAGATTTTCGGATTTATCATTAAGTTGTTTGAGCATTTATTGAGCTGTATGAATGATTGCAGCGTTAAATTTTGTGCAATCTCCAGTTACAGCTAATTGCAGCTTTTATTCTTCAAACAACCACTTTTGGATCCGTACTAAACTCGCCCAATCGGGTTTTCTGCTTAATCCTTCTTCAAGATTTTGCTTAACTTCGTCACGTAATTCCTCAGAAACCATCATGATTTGCTGAGCGAGTTCTACGTGGTCACGGACTCCCTTTTTGGAGGTTTCGAGCATAGCCATTGCCAAGTTGACTTGCGCTTGTGGATCTTGCGGGTTCAACTTAACAGCTTTTTGTGCCGCTGTTAAAGCTTGAGTTGGCTTGTTGTCGAGCATGTATAGCCAAGCTAAGCAAGTCCAGGCAGGGCTGCTTTTACGAGCGCGATCGCAAATTTCTTTAAATACTGGAATCAGCGTGTCGGGGCCTTCGCCAGCTTTGTAGCGTTCGATCGCTTCATCAAAAAGGGCTTCAACGGTCTGGGTCATAAATCAACGTCAAACTTTACAACGAAGGGCACGCATAACTATAAACCATGCTGGGGGGCATGGTTATAGAGAGATAAATTTTTCTAGTTAGCTGCAGTGAATGACTAAGCTGAGAACGATTTACCGCACCCGCAAGTTTGAGAAGCGTTGGGGTTCGTAAATTGGAAGCCACCGCCAATCAAGGCATCGCTGTAGTCTAAGACCAGACCGTAGAGATACAGCATACTCTTGCGATCGCAGATGACCTTAAAGCCGTCATAGTCAAACACTTCGTCATCTTCACGCACATCGGAGAGTTCGGCGAAGTCCATCAGGTAAGACATGCCAGAGCAGCCACCGTTGCGCACACCGACACGTAGGCAGAGATCTTTGCCTTGTTTCTCGCGCAAAGATAGCACTTGGCGTAAAGCTGCGTCAGTTAGCAGAATCCCTCTTTGTATCGATTGGGTTGCTTGTGTCATCGGTTGGTGTGACTCCTTGTTGGTGTAAAGTAGACGGCTTTAGCGCTTCCGCCTATTTTATCGAGGGCGTTTTCGTTAAAGTGGTTATTACAAGCTGAAACAAGCCCCAGCCCATCTATCTTGATATTAACGCGGCAACTCAGCAGAGGCAAAAGTTAGCGTTTATGACATGGTTGCCACTATCTGAATCATCTATTTCACCCTATGACTATGCTCACCCGCTCCACCTGCCGTCGCCTCCAAAATTTGCCGCAAATCCCTAGTGTGTGGGAAGGCGATCGCCGCCCGTTATCACCGGGGGCTGTGGCTCATGTGGGGGCTGACTTTAGAGGTGAGGGGGAATGTATTCTCTGGGTTGATGGTTCTCAAGGGGTGGTACGGGCGATGGATATTGTCACCCCCGAAGTTGGCTCAGAAGCGGTGGTGCGCACTTTATTACAAGCGATGGAGCAGCCGCATAACCCAGCCTTGCCCTCCCGACCGCAAAAAATTGTGGTGCGCGATCGCGAGTTGCAATTCTTTTTACGAGGGGTGTTGCAAGACTTAGACATTGCGATCGAATATGTGCCCGATCTGCCGTTGATTGATGAGATTTTTCGCGGCTTTCAAGACTCAGTTCAAGAGCGCCCACCCCAACTGCCGCCCGCACTTGCAGAGCCGTTGACCAAGATGGCTTATCAGTTGTGGAAAGATGCCCCCTGGCAATATCTGGGTGAGCATCAAATTCTGGCTATTGAGTTGAATCAGTGGGATGTGGAGACACTCTATGCCTGTGTGATGGGGATGCTGGGCATGGAATATGGAGTGCTGTTTTACCGCTCACTCGATTCCCTCAAACAATTCCGACAGCAGGTTTTGCAGGAAACGTCTCACGAGCAGATGGAAGAAGCGTTTCTCAAGCAAGACTGTATGTTTGTCACCTTTGAGCATTGTGATGCTGATGCAGATGGTGATGAAACCGATTTAGCATTTTTGCCAGTGACAGCGATCGCACCCCGCTTTGGTAATTTGCATCCCTTTGAGCGAATGCGATCGCACCTGTATGAAGACGAAGCGATCGCCATGCTGACCGCCTTAGACGCATTGCATCGGTTTTTGCGCCAACATGCCAAGAAATTTACCCTTGAAGGCTTTCCCGAAATTCGCGGTCGTTATCGGTTGGCTGTGCCTGCCATGCCCGGTGAGTTACAGGTTGTCGATCCAATTTCAGTACAGGTTTCAACGTTGCCAGAAGTCGCGGCAGAACTGTTTGAGCTGGCTGGTGATGAGGATGACCTAGATTTTCCGGTACTGCGCGATGACTTAGTGCCTCAAGACTCACTGCGGTGGTTAGAAGTGATGCCTTGGGAAACAGTCGAGCAACTGCGTCAAGCGGCAGGCTGTTATCAACCCGCAGACCACCCGATCAAAGCAACCGGGGAAGGGTTGCCCGCCGTGTTGATTCAAACCTCGCAACCCAAAGCAAAAACGCTCATTCAAGGCTTGCAAGCAGCCGGGGGCGTGAGTGCAATTTGCTTCAACCCTGGCGAAGATCCGTTCTCAGGGATGACCTACGACCTGGGCATTTTGCAAACCAAAAACGGCGAGCTACATCTGTTTGAAGAATTTATTGACGAGAACACTGCTTATCTCAATGCCCGCAAGAAATGGGAACGCATTTGCAAGAAAACCAAAGGTCACTGCGGTCTCGTAATTGCCAAAGGCGTAACTGGAGCCTCACGCGGTAAACCTGCCCTGAAAGATATGCTGGCGTTTATGGAGACGCGATCGCTCCCTGCTGACGAATTAGGGATTGGCCCCTTAGAGCTAAAATTGGCGATCGATTGGATTTAGGGCTTGCTCACTCTGTCTTAAAATATGTAAAGCAATTATCAGGAAAGGCAGAATGCGAGTTGCGATCGTTGGGGCGGGGCTTGCTGGCATGGCGGCAGCCGTCGATTTAGTCGATGCAGGGCATGAAGTCGAGATTTTTGAGTCTCGTCCGTTTGTGGGTGGCAAAGTTGGCAGTTGGGTAGACGCTGACGGCAACCACATCGAGATGGGCCTGCATGTGTTCTTCTTTAACTACGCCAATCTGTTCGCGTTGATGAAAAAGATTGGGGCGTTTGAGAATCTGCTGCCCAAGCAACATACGCATACCTTCGTCAATCGCGGCGGTGTGGTGAAAGAACTCGATTTTCGCTTCCCCATTGGCGCACCCTTCAATGGTCTGAAAGCCTTCTTCACCACTGGGCAATTGTCACTCCTCGATAAACTGCAAAATGCGATCGCCCTCGGCACTAGCCCGATGATTCGTGGCTTGATCGACTACGAAGGCGGCATGAAACAAATCCGGGCACTCGATCGCGTCAGTTTTGCTCAGTGGTTCCGGAGTCACGGTGGCTCGGAAGGTAGCCTGAAGCGGATGTGGAACCCGATCGCCTACGCTCTAGGTTTCATCGACACGGAAAACATCTCGGCTCGCTGCATGCTGACGATTTTCCAGATGTTTGCCACCAAAACCGAAGCCTCCAAGCTGAATATGCTGAAAGGCTCGCCCCACGAATATTTGCACAAGCCCCTGGTCAATTATTTAGAATCACGCGGCACCAAAATTCATACCCGTCGCGGTGTGCGGAAAGTGCTGTTTGAAGACGCAGGAGATCAAACCAAAGTCACTGGGCTAGTGATCGCCAACGGTGACACCGAAGAAACCGTTACCGCTGATGCCTACCTCTGCGCTTGCGATGTACCCGGAATTCAGCGCTTGCTCCCCTCGGAATGGCGGCAATGGTCTGAGTTCGACAATATCTATAAGCTGGATGCGGTTCCGGTGGCAACGGTGCAACTGCGCTTCGACGGTTGGGTGACAGAACTGCAAGACCCCCAAGCTCGCAAGCAACTAGAACATGCAGCAGGGATTGATAACTTGCTTTACACCGCTGATGCCGACTTCTCTTGCTTCTCAGATCTGGCGCTGTCTAGCCCTGCCGACTACTACCGTCCGGGAGAAGGATCGTTGTTGCAGTTGGTGTTGACTCCCGGCGATCCGTTTATCAAGCAAAGCAACGAGGCGATCGCGCAGCACGTCCTCAAGCAAGTGCATGATCTGTTCCCCTCCTCGCGAGAACTGAACATGACCTGGTATAGTGTCGTCAAATTGGCGCAATCGCTGTACCGGGAAGCTCCAGGCATGGACCCCTACCGTCCACCCCAAAAAACCCCGATCGCCAACTTCTTCCTGGCAGGCAGCTACACCCAGCAAGACTACATCGATAGTATGGAAGGAGCCACTCTGTCCGGACGACAAGCCGCTAAAGAGATTTTGGCTAGCTTTCCCAAAGGAGTGGGTAGCAATCAGCCGTTAGCGGTTAGCGCTTCATAGCCTACTCTGCATTTCGCCCCCCTAGCCCCTCAATTTTGGGAAGAATTAGATTCTTGCTTCCCTTTTTCTGGTATGCCCGTTGGGGCTTTAATCTGGGGGATTGAGGGGGCCTAAACAGAGATTTTTAAGCAGACTGGAACTGGTATATCCGCAGTAGTCTATAGAGAGTTAGGTAGATCTAATCCAACTTCAATTAGCGAGATCCGAGCATGTCCGATTGGCTAGAACACAGTGTCCAAGTTGAGGTCGAAGTGCCGATAGAACTGGCATGGAACCTCTGGTCTGACTTGGAGCAAATGCCCCGCTGGATGAAGTGGATCGAATCGGTAAAAATCTTAGAAGATAACCCTGATTTATCCCGTTGGAAACTAGCAACCAGTGGGCTGGAGTTTAGCTGGCTGTCGCGCATTGTCAAAATTGTGCCCCATCAAATCATTCAATGGGAGTCGGTGGATGGTTTGCCCAATCGAGGGGCCATCCGTTTCTACGATCGCGGTACTAGCAGCATTGTCAAGCTCACCGTCTCCTACGCCATCCCTGGCATCATCGGCAAGCTAATGGATAACCTGTTTTTAGGGCGTGTGGTTGAGTCTACGATCCAAGCCGACTTAGAGCGTTTTAAGCAATATGCTTTAGATGCCAAAGCTCGTGTAGAAGCGTAATCGGTTGCTCTCAATTAGCGACAGTCGCGATCGCTGCCTCACAATTCCTGGACTTTTTAGTTAAATAGAAACCTTAAGATAGCTTCATTGACAATCTCAATCAAGATCAGCAACTTCAGAATGGAGCGTTCAATATGAGTCTGACTAATTGCAAAGTCACAATTTTGAGTGGGGCGATCGCGGTGGTTGGCTTGTTCGGTGTAGCAGCAAGCCCTGCATCAGCAAGTGAACATCAGGCAACGTCAACGAATGTAACGGCTGCCGATGCCAAGAGTGAGTCAATTGCTCAAAAACCGATGAGTCAGCCTACTATGCGTCAACAGCAGACGATGCAGCCAGCTAGTGAAGGTGGGTGTTGCTGCTGCAAAAACATGATGGGCGTCAACATGTCAGGCATGATGAATCACGACAAAGAGGACATGATGCAACCCATGCCTGGAATGATGAGAATGCCAAATTCATCTAAATAAAGAGCCAGACTTTGATAGCGTAAGCAGGATGTCTGCGCTACAGCTTTACTGATTGGGTGACGGCGGATGCAAGAGGGATACAACACAAGGCTTGTCACCCAACTGGATAGGCATTGCCTCAATGTAGCAGTGAATCACTTCACAGCCAAAATCTAGTGTCTCTAAACCCATCTGTGGTTGCCCGCTGGTAAAAGCTGTTGCAATCAGAGAAGTGTGGGGAATCGACTTATTTTTAGGAATAAAACCGCTGCTCCAGCCTTGAGCCTTGGCTCGCCACCAGACGCGGAGTTTCTTTTTAGGTTGGGGTTTGGTTGGCAGGTAACCTTCTTCACGACGGCGCAGAGCTTGATGCCACATGACCAGCGCGTAAGCTCCCGATTCGTGTTGCACCATTCGTAGCAGCGTGGCGAGAAGTGATGTTTGGTAAAGACCCGCCAAAACTCGCCCAGTTTGGAGTGAACAACCCAGAGTTTGCAGCCTTGGCAGAAATGAAGCGCTAGGCATCAGCAACTCAGCCGCACCGCGATCGCACAACTGTTCTTTTTTGTGAGTGCTCCAATGGGGTTTGGTTTGATTGCTGGGGGAAAGCCGTTCTTGAGCATCAAACAGCAGTTCCATCAACTCATGGCCTTCGGTAAAGCGCTGCCGGACAATGGGGTCATCTTCTTTAATTAAAATTAGCCCTGCATCACTGTCTACCAAAATGCCCTGCTGATCGGTGAGAGGCGCTCGTAGGGGAGTGGGCATGCCAAAGGTTTGATAGATCTGGGTGAGATCAATGGGAGGTTCATCGCTCAGCCCTGATTGGTGTCGCAAAAATTCCACATAACGAGAGACATCCTGTTCGATTTGCAGCAATCCATGCTCCGCGAGGAAGGCTTGCCCAGGATGCCGATACTGCATGAAATTGGTGTGCCTCACTCACTGCTTATTTACCCACTGTCATCTTAATGACGTTGTACAGCAGTTCCCATTTTTCGGGGGTGGTAGGTTGCTGACCTCGGTATTTTAGCCGCGCCAACATGATTACGTCATCAGGGGGCAGGTCTGCGGTTTGGGCAAAAGCTGCCAAGCTAGGGGGCAAATCTGCTAGACCCGTTGGTGTGCCTACCGGATCCTCCTTCAAGCCCAAAACCGAAGTGAGCCGCTCCATCACTTGCCACGACAGATTAATCGCTTGTCCCCGCTCAATTTGCGAGAGGTAGTTGCGAGAAATGCCTACTTTCTCGGCTAGCTCTGCTTGGCTAAGTTTTTCATCTCGACGGCGATCGCGTACCTTTTTTCCAAAATCGTCGGTGTCCATTGGCTTGTGGATTGCAGTTTTATGACAACTACAGTTTGCAAAATTAGTCTGAATACTTTACGAATCTCTCAGGAGATGCCATAATAGTTTTCAGGAAATGACAACTGTAGTTTGCATTTCTGCTTCCACTCTAACAGAAACGTTCCCGAAAGATTACCCGCCGCGAGTTCAAGTTCTGCTCATTCAAGTTCTTTTTCAGTGATTCAAGTTCTAGTTCGAGGAGATATTTTGCAGATGACCATGCGTCAGCCGCCACACCTTTCCGGTTGAGTCTTTTCTCTCACTGAAGTCTGAATTATCCGAACTCAGCAATTTTTCCGGCTTTGGCTCAGCAACTCCTCAACCTTGGTGCCCTTCATGAAGCAATTGCTTTGCGCTCACACATCCCATCGCCAGGATTTGATAGTGGAGCACACTTTTTTTGTGACCGACGAGCACTGCACCCGCCTCTGGGATGGGCGATCGCCGCTGGATATTCAAGTTGAGCAAGTGATCGCCACAGCGACCGATTATGTGCAACGAGTTACCAGCCACGCCCCCAAATTTCAACGTTTAGAATTCTCAGTGCAGTCGTTAAAAACTGGCGATCGCTATTACTACTTTTTAGTCGTCTTTGAACGGCCTTGGTGGGACGATCCAGATGCCGAAATTGCTGGCATTGCAGAAGCGATCGTCACCCTAGACTACAAAGTGATTGAGCCAGAAATTCACCAATTTAATACCGAAGCCGAGTACCAAAAATATCGAGTACTGCAACGCCTCAATCACCAACTCGGCAGCGTTAATTCTTCACTCGAACAACAAGTTGCCCGCCTTCCTACAAGTTTGCTCTGGACTTTAGAAGCAGCCCTCTGGAACTTCACCTGCGAAACAGATTTGGTCAATTGGCTAGAAACGCACAGCTCTCGCAAACGCAAAACTCGCAAGTAAGCTAAGAAATAGCGATCGCTATTTCTTAGCTAAACTCATGACCACCCAAATCGACAAACTCACACCCGAACAAGAAGCACTAATTCCGGTGTATCGAGATAAGTGGAGAGCGATCGCTTTCTCAACAGAGAGAATCGATCGTCAAACAGCGATGGATGTTGTGAAGATTGCTTACCAACTCCTAAGACAGAAAGAACCTCAGATTTTGTTCTTTGATAGTCCCTCTCAAGCCTTAAAGTACATAGAAGTACTGTCTGTAAAACAAACCTTGATTTCTCTTAAAGAATTAGCAGGAAATTTACCAAATCAACTGAGAGAGCAGCTACCTCGTCCGCTGTGGACTTACTTGTGGAGACGATTAGGCTACTTATTCT
>CBIHQL010000051.1:0-13503 GCA_966211855.1 uncultured bacterium | reverse complement strand
TATTGAGGACGGGATGGATATCGTCGTCAAAATTGATGGCGATGGTCAAATGGATCCATTACTGATTCCTCAGTTTCTACACCCGATATTGATGGGCAAGGCAGATTATGTAAAGGGTAACCGTTTTTTTGATATTGAGTCACTTGTCAAAATGCCAACAGTACGCTTGATAGGTAATGCTGGCTTGTCATTTGTGAATAAATTGTGTAGCGGATATTGGGACATTATGGACCCTACCAATGGTTACACAGCAATTCATGCAAATGTTTTGCGAGCTATACCTCTACACAAAGTTGAGGAACGGTACTTCTTTGAAAGTGACATGTTATTTCGGCTTAATATAATTAGAGCTGTAGTCTATGATTTGCCAATGAGGTCAAAATACAATGGCGAGGTCAGTAGTCTTAAAATTAATAAAGTAATTCTAGATTTTCCTGGAAAGTACTTAACTCGTTTCTTAAAGAGAATTTTTTACAACTACTTTTTGAGAGACTTTAATGTTGGCTCTATCGAAATCATTCTAGCTGTTTTTTTTATTATCTTGGGTTCTATTTATGGTGTGTATCAATGGCGTTTAAGTGATATCTCAGGTATACCTGCAACTAGTGGTACAGTTATGCTATCTTCTTTGCCGATTATCTTAGGTTTTCAGTCACTACTTGCTGCTGTTAGTTATGATGTTGCAAACATTCCCAAGAAGACTGTTCATAAAAGTCTCGTGAATTATTAGATTAGGCCGTAGGAGCGAATTGTCCACGTATTCCTAGACTGAGCATCTTCTTGAGTCTCCTATTAAATTAGTTAATTGCTTATACCAGAGTCTACCCTTGAAAAAAGCTTTAATCACCGGATTGACGGGACAAGATGGTTCCTATTTGGCAGAGCTACTGCTGGAGAAGGAATATCAAGTATTTGGTTTAGTGCGTCGTTCAAGCGCTAGTAATTTTGGTCGGATAGGTCATTTGTCGAATAATATTCAGATTCTGTCAGGGGATCTACTCGATCAGTTTTCGCTGATGGATGCAATCTCAGAAGCGCAGCCGGACGAGATTTATAACTTAGCTTCCCAGAGTTATGTGCCGACCTCTTGGACGCAACCTGCTCTAACGGCTGAATATACAGCGATCGGTGTTTCTCGCTTGCTGGAGGCAATTCGACGTTGCAAGCCAGACGCTCGGTTTTATCAAGCCTCGAGTAGCGAAGTGTTTGGGCAGCCTGATGAATCGCCACAGACAGAACGAACAGCGTTTCGGCCTCGGAATCCTTATGGGGTAGCGAAGGCATATGCGCATTGGATGACGATAAATTATCGCCAGCGTTACAACCTCTATGCGAGTTGCGGTATCACCTATACCCATGAGTCACCACGGCGAGGCACTGAGTTTGTTTTTCGCAAGATTACTCGCAGCGCTGCCATGATCAAGTTGGGGTTACTCAATGAGCTCAAGCTGGGCAATTTAGACGCTCGACGTGATTGGTGTTATGCCAAGGATGCCGTTTATGCGATGTGGTTAATGTTGCAGCAAGAGCAACCTGATGACTATATTATCGCTAGCGGTGAGACCTACTCAGTGAAGGAACTGGTTGAGTGTGCGTTTAATTGTGTGAATTTAAACTGGCAAGATTATGTGTCCGTTGATCCAGCTTTTTATCGCCCGGATGAGCCTGTGCAACTCGTTGGCTGCATCGATAAAATCCGGGCTGATCTAGGCTGGCAACCCCAACATTCTTTTGCACAACTAGTAGAGTTGATGGTTGATCAAGATCTGAAAGAACTCACCGAGCAAAGTAACGCTTAGCGCATCGCCCTCTTTTGCAGAGTAGGGGCTGGACAACCTGTTAGTCTGAAACTTTGTGTTCTAGTTTGCAGTCTGAGAAACTTGGCACTTTGCTCGAGGAGGTAGTTAGCCGCCTATGTAGAAGTGCTTTAGGTAGTACAGTAAGTAAGTCTACCTGTTTTAGATGAAATTTAGCGAACGCGAATGCACTCTCAGTCCGATTCTGTCTCTGTTGCGGCTCCATCAAAGCTTGGTGTGAATATAGCGGGCTATGTAAATAGTGAGTTTGGTTTGGGTGAGGGAGTAAGAGCAACGATCAGAGCGATCGCGGCGGCTGATATTCCGTTTGTGATTAATAACTCCACTTTTAATTTACATCGCAAGCTGGATTCAACTTATACCAACTTTTCGGAAACTAACCCCTACTCTATTAATATTGTTCAAGTCAATGTTGATCTGTTGAATTTCTTTGTTGATCAAGTTGGCTTTGAATACTTTAAGGATCGCTACAATATTGGTTTTTGGGCATGGGAGTTGCCAGAGTTTCCTCAAGAATGGAACTGGGCATTCGAGCTATTTGATGAAATTTGGACTTATAGTAGCTTTTGTGCTGAAGCGATCGCGGCAGTTTCACCGATTCCAGTCGTGAAAATGATGCCAAGCATCTCGCTACCTCAAGCAACAATGGGTCGAGAAGCTTTGGGCATACCTAAAGAGAAGTTTATTTTCTTATTCATGTTTGATTTTTGCAGTGCCTTTGAACGCAAAAATCCAGTAGCGACTATTCAGGCATTTAAACAGGCATTTGGTGATAACCATCCTGATGCCCAGCTCGTGATTAAATTTTCCAATGCTGAGCTTTTTCCTCAAGAGCGAGAACAGCTATATGCCTTAGCAGAGGGTTGTGATTCAATTCAGCTGATTGACGGCTATTTGCTAAAAGAAGAAATCAATGCCTTGGTTTATAGCTGTGATTGCTATGTTTCTCTGCATCGGGCAGAAGGTTTTGGCCTGACAATGGCAGAGGCAATGTTCTATGGAAAGCCTGTGATTGCCACAGGTTACTCAGCAAATACTGAGTTTATGAACCTCAATAATAGTTTTTTGGTTCAATATGATTTAGTCACATTATCTCAAGATTTTGTGCCTTATAAAAAAGGAAATGTTTGGGCGGAGCCAGATGTTGATCATGCTGCCCATTTGATGCGTCAAGTCTTTGAAAACCCAGAGCAAGCTCAACAAGTAGGGGCGAAAGCTGCTCAAGATATTTGTACACTTTTAGGGCCGCAAACTGTTGGGCAAAAAATTAAAAATCGTTTGATGCATATGGTGCCGTCAACCGTATCGACTGATGTGGCAGCTCAATTACGTCAGACCCGCACTCAACTTTCTACAGCACAGGCTCGTGAGTCACAAGGGTATTTAAAACTTCAGCAAGTCCAACAAGAGCTAGAGCGATCGCAGGCAGAACTCGAACAATGGAAAACCCAAGTCGCTGCTATGCAAACAAGCAAATTTTGGCAGTTGCGAAATGCTTGGTTTCGTTTAAAAAATAAGGTGCGAGGCTCACAAGATATTTAATTCATAACTTTTATGATTCATGCCCCTAGCTCTCCTACTGTGACAATTATTGTGCTCAACTTTAACGGGTTGCAGCATTTAACAGATTGTTTTGCCTCTCTGACCAAAATTGACTACCCGAGCGATCGCCTAGAGCTGATGCTAGTTGATAATGCATCAACTGATGGCTCTGTAGAGTACATCCAAACTCATTACCCTCAGGTGCGAATTGTCCAGAATGCCGAAAACTTAGGGTTTGGGTCAGGCAACAATGTCGGGGCTAGGGCTGCAACGAGCCAGTATGTTCTCTTCCTCAACAACGACATGCGGGTAGAACCGCAACTCGTCAAGGGATTTCTCAAAGCGATGCAGCATTCTAAAGCGGTTTGTGCTGGCGCTAAGATTCTCAATTGGGATGGCACAAAGTTTGACTTTTGTGGCTCTGCGGGGCACCTAGCAGGGTATGCCTATCAGGAAGGGATGGACAAGCCTTTTGACCCCAATGTCTTCACCGAGGTCAAGCCGATCTTGTTTCCCTGCGGTGGAGCCATGATGGTTGACCGGGAAGTATTTCTCCAGGTTGGCGGCTTTGACGGTGATTACTTCCTGTTTTACGAAGATTCTGACCTAGGGTGGCGTTTATGGGTTCTAGGGTACGAGGTTGTTTTTGCCCCAGATGCAGTCGTTTATCATCGGCACAATGGCTCTACAGGGCAACTTAATCATTACCGCAAGCAAGTCTTATACAAGCGCAATGCTCTTTGGTCGGTGATTAAGAATTACAGCGATGAAAACTTAGGGCGGGTTTTGCCAGCAGTTTTACTCGCAACGACCAGTGGTGTAGTCCAGCAGGCTGTGCAGAGCGGTCAGATCAACCTGGAAGACTACAACATTCAAAATCCTCGGCCCGCAACCAAGGCTAGCAGTGTGCTCGACCCACAGGCAATGAGTACGCTGGTGGCAATTCAAGATGTGGTGAAGCAGTTGCCACAGATTATGGCGAAGCGTCAATGGATTCAGGCTAACCGCCAGCGCTCTGACCAAGAAGTGGCTCAACTGTTCCGTTGGCCGTTTCGCTTTTGGCCCGATGTTGACGTGCAAACTCAATATGCTGTGGCTGATGCTTTTGGCTTACAAGAACTGTTTGCAGATTTGCCGCGTCGGGTTTTAGTCATCAGTTCTGATATTCTGCCTTATCCCGGCTTGCCCACCGTAGGTTCTGGGTTGCGAGCATGGGGGCTAGGACAAGGGCTAAAAACTTGTGGGCATGATGTTGTGTTTTCGATGCCCAAAGCAGCGATCGCAGGTCGTGAAGATGCGTTGCCTCCAGAAGTCGTTGCCCTAGCCTGGGAACCCGGAACCCTGCTCTCAGTGATTCACGCGGCTGAACCTGATGTGGTCATCGTCTGTAATTGGCCCATCATGAATGCGGTGCCTGTGCATTTGGTAGGAGTGCCAGTCATTCTGGATCAGCATGGCCCTCACTTGCTAGAGCGGGAATATCAAAAATACTGCGATTTAGAAACCAATACTCAAGCCAAATTAGAAGCGCTGGGTAAAGCCGACTTTTTCACCTGTGCAGGTAACAAGCAACTGGCTTACTTTAAATCTTGGCTAGAGCGGGCGGGTTGGACTGAAGACGAGATCCAAACCCGGACAGCCGCAATCCCCATTTCTCTATCGCCTGAGCTACCGGAGCGTCAGCTTGATCCAGAGCTGAGCTTTGTCTACGGGGGTGTGTTTTTACCGTGGCAAGATCCGTCACTCAGTTTGTCGGTGCTGGTCGAGATGCTGAATCAACGCCAAACAGGCAAGTTGTACTTATTTGGTGGCAAGCATCCTGTTTATCAGGTAGACCCAGGCATCTTTGAAACCTTACTAGCAGAGCTAAGCCAAAGCCCCCATGTGGTCGTACCGGGGATGGTGCCTCATGCGCAATTGATCCGCCAATATACTCAAGCTCATGTCGCGATCGATGTGATGAAGCGCAATCCAGAAAGAGAGCTAGCTTTCACAACTCGCACGGTAGAGTACCTGTGGTGCGGCCTGCCTGTGATTTACAACAATTACTCAGAAATCTCCGAGTACATTCAAGAGTACAACGCGGGTTGGATTGTAGACCCAGAAGACCGAGAGGCGATCGCCGCAGTTTTGCAAGAAATTTTTGATCATCCCGAACAAGTGCTGGAACGAAGCCAGAACGCGCAACGTTTAGTGCGAGAGCGCCTCACTTGGGATCGAACGATTACACCCATCGATCAGTTTGTGCGCCATCCCAGCCTTAGACCGCGCATCACACCAGAAGCTGCCCGATTAACTGGTAGTAAAGTACAGCGTTTATTGCGCAAGGTTCGTTCCAACTTTCAACAGGGCGGCGTCAAACAAGTGACGGCTAAAAGCATGGTATTTTTACGGCAACGATTGCTCACCGTCAAGTAAAAGCGCTCTATTGCAGACAGTGCTTTGACCTGTCTCGGTTCATTCAACCTAGATAGCCATCCATAGATAACGGAGTAAACGGAGTAAGTCGCATGAAAGTGCTCAAAGATCGGCTACGCAAGCTTAAGCAAGTTCCAGGCTTCGTCAAACACCAGATTAGACAGTCTTGGGGTGGAACCGCTAGCTCTGATATAGGCTCCACTTCAGGCACAGCAATGCCGACCTTTCAAGACATTCGCAGAGCGATCGCCAACGAATATTTGAGGGGAGACGGTCTAGAGGTTGGCCCCTTGCATCAGCCTTTAGAAGTTCCAGCTCAGGCAAACGTTCGCTACGTGGATCGGCTATCTGTTGAGGAATTGCGAAGACTGTATCCAGAGCTTGGCGATCACCCTCTAGTTTCTCCAGACATTATTGATGATGGCGAGCAGTTAACCTCGATCGCTGATGAATCGGTTGATTTTGTGATTGCTAATCACATGATTGAGCATTGCCAAAATCCGATCGGCACTATCAAAAACTATCTGCGAGTTGTGAAACCCAATGGCATTGTCTATTTGGCATTGCCTGATAAGCGCCACATTTTCGATCGCGATCGCCCTATTACCCCGCTAGAGCATGTAATCCGTGACTATGAAGACGGCCCAGATTGGTCGATGCGTGCTCACTTTGAAGAATATGCTCGATTCGTTGATAAACTGCCCGAGTCAGATATAGCGGCTCATAGCCAGCATCTCATTGACGGCAACTACAGCATTCACTTTCATGTGTGGACCGGCTCGGAATTTCTTGAACTGATCAGCTATTGCAAATTGAAACTGGGTTTTCCCTTTGAAGTGGCTTTATTTAAGCAGAATGATTTTGAATTTATCGTCGTTTTGCAAAAAACAGCCATTGCCTAAAGCTTTATGGCTTTGCCACAGGTTCATCATCACTTTTATAACTATCACGGGCGCAGACTGTGCGTATAGTTTAGACAATGGTGTGGTTGAGGAGTTGATACAGATATGAAAGCACTCGTCACTGGGGCAGCGGGTTTTATTGGTTCGCATGTTGCTGATCACTGCTTAGCCCTGGGCATGGAAGTTGTCTCAACCGACGACTTATCCGGTGGCTTCCGCGAGAATGTGCCCGAGCAAAGCCAATGGGTAGAAGGTGACCTCAAAGACCCTGAATTTGTAGCGTCTTTGTGGCAAAACTATGGCCCCTTCGACTATGTGTATCATGTTGCTGCTTATGCTGCTGAGGGCTTATCGCACTTCATTCGGCGCTACAACTACCAAACCAATCTGATTGCCTCGGTTAATTTGATCAATGAATCAGTCAAACACGAAGTTAAATGCTTTGTGTTTACTTCCTCGATCGCGGTTTATGGAGCCAATCAGTTGCCCATGACCGAAGATTTAGTCCCTATTCCTGAAGACCCCTACGGTATTTCTAAATACGCCACAGAACTGGATTTGAAAGCGGCCCACGAAATGTTTGGGCTAAATTATGTGATTTTCCGGCCTCACAATGTCTATGGTGAGCGGCAAAATATCGCTGACAAATATCGCAATGTGATTGGTATCTTCATGAACCAAACATTGCAAGATCAACCCATGACCGTCTTTGGAGATGGTTTGCAAACGCGTGCCTTCTCCCATGTCGATGATGTAGCGCCTCTAATCGCCCGCAGCCCACTGGTTCCGGCAGCGATTAACCAAGTCTTTAACGTGGGTGCTGATAAACCCTACAAGGTCATTGAGCTAGCCGAAGAAATTGCCGTAGCTTTTAATAAACCATTGCAACTGAAGCATTTAGACGCTCGTAATGAAGTGGTTCATGCCTTCTCAGACCACACCAAAGTGCGAGATGTCTTTCAGCCACCAGCCCCCGTCGATCTCAAAACTGGGATTCAACGGATGGCGCAATGGGTGATGGCTCAAGGCCCTGCAACCCCTGTAGAGTTCAAAGCGATCGAGGTACGTAAGAACTTACCTCCTAGCTGGCGCTGATCAAGCGTGAATTAATGTCATTAAGTTTGAAAGAATGCCTAACTCTTGGGGCGATCGCTTAGAACGTTATCGCAATATTGTTCGCAATAAAGGAATTCGTGGGTTTCTGAGTTTCTTAATACAGCGGCTAGAAGTCCGTGTACGAGGGCGGCTGAGTTATCAACGCTGGGTCGCTCGCCAACGACTGACACCGCAACAAATTGCTGCTGCTCAAGCAGAGATTAGGACTTGGCACTATCACCCAACCTTTTCGGTGATCATGCCGGTCTACAACATTGAAGCCGAGTGGCTTGAAAAAGCGATCGCCTCAGTCCGCAACCAGATCTACCCCCATTGGGAACTGTGCATTGCCGATGATGCGTCTCCGGCTCCGCACATTCGACCTTTATTAGAGCGTTACAGCCAACTCGACGATCGCATTAAAGTAGTATTTCGGGCTGAGAACGGTCACATCTCAGCAGCAAGCAATTCGGCTCTAGCGCTGGCAACTGGAGAATATATCGCACTCCTCGACCATGATGATGAGCTAGAAATTGATGCGCTGTTTGAAAATGCCAAACTGATCAATCAACATCCTGATGCAGATTTTATTTATAGCGACGAAGATTTAATCAATTCTCAAGGTTATCGCTCAACCCCGTTTTTTAAGCCCCACTGGTCACCTGATTATTTTCATGCCTGCATGTACACCTGCCACTTAGGTGTGTATCGCACTCAATTGGTGCGTGAGTTGGGTGGGTTTCGCAGCGAATTTGATGGCGCACAAGATTATGACCTCGTGCTGCGAGTGGTGGAGAAAACTCGCAATATCCATCACATTCCCCGGATTCTATATCACTGGCGATCGCTCCCCTCTTCAGCAGCTTCCGGCGACCAAGCAAAGCCCTGGGCCTATGATGCAGGGCAAAAAGCGTTGCAATCAATGTTAGACCGCAGCGCTTTTCCGGGGCATGTGGAGCCTGGGCCTTACGCAGGTGCTTATCGCGTGCGTCGTCAACTTGTGGGCAATCCGTTTGTCAGTATCATCATTCCCAGCGCTGGCACGCTCGCTGAAACGCCCAAAGGCCAGATCTGCCTGTTAGAAAATTGCATTCGTAGCATTCAAGAACTCAGCACTTATACCAACTTTGAAATTGTGTTGGTAGATGGCTACGATGTGCCCGATGCAATGCTAGAGGCGATCGCTGCCCCTAATGTGCGATTGGTGCGCTGTGCTGAACCCTTCAACTTCTCAATGCGGATGAACTTGGGGGTCGCAGCAGCCAAAGGTGACTTCTTGCTGATGCTAAACGATGATGTCGAAGTGCTCACCCCCGACTGGCTTGAGTCGATGCTAGAACTCGCTCAACTTCCAGAGGTGGGGGCAGTCGGGGCGAAACTTGTCTATCCAGATGGCAGCTTGCAACATGTCGGGGTCATGATCTTAGAAGGAAACCCTGGTCATGCGTTCTATGAGTTTCCGGGTGACCATTTGGGCTACTTCGGCTCCAACGTCTTAAACCGCAACTACTGGGTCGTGACGGCTGCCTGCCTGATGATGCGCCGCTCGGTCTTTGAAGAAGTGCAAGGGTTTGATGAGACGTTGCCACTCAACTTTAATGATGTGGACTTGTGCCTCAAAGCCCACCAAGCCGGGTATCGCAACGTCGTAACCCCGTTTGTAAAATTAATTCACTATGAGTCGGCAAGCCGCGAAAAAGGACTGAGACCGGGCGAGTACGAGAAGCTAACCCAGAAGTGGAAGCCCTATTTTGATCAAGTCGGTGTAGATCCGTACTACAACCCCAACTTGGCAATGAATGCACCCAATTTTGAGTTAGGTTAAACCTCTCAAGCCAACATATCTCCAAAAAATTAAAGGGCGCTCCGGTGGGGGAACGCCCTTTTTTTAATCCATCTCAGCATGAGCAATCAAACAAGCTTGGTTGAAACTAATAGCAATTGGCAACGGCTGTTTTGAAGAAGCCAAGTTGCGATCGCGAAGTTGCAGATTGCTTAGCTAAGAGAAGCGTGGCTGCGGTCGTAGGAAGCGCGGAAAGAAGGATGAGGTTTGCCTTGGATGTGGTTCCAGTATTGAGCTGCTTCTTCTGGAGGCATGCCGATTTCAGCAGCTGTGCGACCGAGCATAGATTGCTGGCGGTTTTTGATCATGTGGTGATGACGCATCATCAGTGCCCGAGCTTGATCTTGTGCAGACATCGAAGTTCCTCCAGGGGAATTTAAGTTGAGATTGTAGAGGTTGCCTTTAATTAATATAGCAAAAATTTCTGTATCTAAAGTTACAAAATGTACCAACTTTTACGAAAAATCGAAAATTAATGGCTGAATCATAGGCAGTAAAAGGGTTCTGGGATTTTGACGCGATCGCAAAATTTTCTAGTGACTCCAGCTAGACGCTTAGGCTGAAAGGTCACGAAATACTGAGGAAGATAGTCAAGCAGATGACTTGGCGATCCATTGAGCGGTAAGCTCAAACAACTTGAGCTGTGGGAGGAAGATTGTGGCTGTAGAAGAACGTGTGGTCGAGGTGGGTTCGCAACAATGGTTTTATCGAGAAGCAGTGCCGCTCAACCCCAACGATAAGCCGCCAGTTTTGTTGCTCCACACATTTCCGTCACAGAGCTATAGTTGGCGCGAAGTGTTACCTGCTCTAGCCGAGCAAGGGTTTCGGGCGATCGCTCCTGATTGGCTGGGGTTTGGGTTTTCGGCTAAGCCAGACAAGCGCGATTTTGCCTATACACCCGAAGCGTTTGTAACTGGTTTAGGTGAGTTTGTGCAAGCGTTACAGCTCGAACGATTTTCGCTAGGAGTGCAAGGCTTTTTAGGGGTTGTGGGTCTACTCTATGCCCTGCGCCATTCTGATCAGATTGAGCGGTTGGCGATTTTCAATACTCCACTATCGAGCGCTGCAAAACTGCCCTGGAAAATCCAGCAGATGAGCTTGCCGTTGGTGGGGGATATGATGACCCAAGACCCCCTATTAGTCGATCGCTTGCTAGAAGGCGGTGGCCCTTATCAAGTTGATGACAAAGATTTGGATGTGTATCGGCGACCTTTCTTAAAAAGTTCAGATGCGGGGCGATCGCTCTTGGCAACCTTGCAAAATCTGCGCTTGGCGAAGCTGATGCCAGAGATTGAGACGGGTTTTACGCAATGGGAGCGTCCGACTTTGGTGGCCTGGGGGATGGCTGATCCTTGGCTACCCTTCAGCATGGCGCAAAATTTTGCTCAGTCTATTGCTAATGCAGAGGTCGCCCAATTAGAAGAGGCTGGGCATTATCCCCAAGAAGACTGGCATGAGAAAGTTAGTGATGCTTTAATTCCGTTTCTACGTCGTCAAGATCTGTGACAGTGCCGTCTGACAATTGATGCAATTCGGTTGTCTTTATTTGGAGGGACGACTTTGGCTCGGTCTTGAGATATATTTTTTACGAGCTGTAGGCTGCCCATGCTTAGATGCCAAGGGCAACTGATTGTGTAAGTGGTGAAAGAAGCAAACTTATGAAACAATATCGGTCAATTTTGGCGCTCGTTTTGGCCTTTGTTACTGCATTTCTCGTGAGTTGCAGCAGCCCGACCAATAGCAAGCCGTTAACCTATACGCCGACCCAAATTGAACAAATTCAGACCTACGCGGCTGAGATCCAAGCGATGCGCGATCGCATGCCTGAACTCGCGGCTGAGATTCAAAAACGCGATTGGATCAACGCCCGCAACTTCATTCATGGGCCTCTAGGTGAACTGCGAACCAAGATGGCAAGCCTCAATCGTAATCTGCTGCCAAAAGCTCAGGCACCTGCCCGTGAAGCTGCTCAAAATATCTTTGTTCATCTAGAAGAGATTGATGAAGCAGTCGGTAATTCTGATTATCGTCAAGCCATTCGCAACTACGCTGAAGCTTTGAAAGACTTTGATGCTTTCTTCCAGCTAGTACCCAACGCTTAAGAGTTGATAGCATTAAACCGCTCTCACCCTAACTTAAATGTGAAGTGGGGGCGGTTATTTTTATGGGCAAATTATGAGTCGAGTGGCGGTTATTGGGTGTGGAGTTGTTGGGGCTACGCTCGCTTACGAACTGAGTCAAGTGCCTGGGTTGAGCGTAACCGTGTTCGATCGCCAACCGCCCGCTCAAGCGTCAACAGGGGCAGCATTGGGCGTGTTGATGGGGGTGATCAGCCAAAAAGTTAAAGGAAAGGCATGGCAACTCCGACTGGCGAGTTTGCAACGCTACGAAACTTTAATTCCAGAATTAGAGGCGATCGCGGGTCAATCCATTCCATTTAACCGCCAAGGAATTTTGAAATTGTGTTTAGCGGGTGAAGATTTAGGCCGTTGGCAAGATTTAGCTGCAATTCGCCAAACTCAAGGTTATTCGCTCGAAGTTTTCGATTCGGCACAAGTGCAATGCCTATACCCGCAAATTCGAGCTGAGCAACTAGCAGGGGCAGTTTATTCACCGAGCGATCGCCAAGTTGATCCAGTAGCGCTCACCTCTGCTTTAGTGACAGCAGCTCAGCAGCGAGGGGTAGAGTTTCACTTTGGTCAGGCCGTTGAGAGTATGAACTGTCAACCAGTAGATGCTGAGTTACAAGTTTGCCAAGAAATTCAAACTGCAACCGATCGCTTGTCTGTCGATTGGGTGGTGATTGCGGCAGGGCTAGGTTCAACTCCACTGACGGCTGAGCTGCAACAAGCGATCGCGATTCGGCCTGTGTTGGGGCAAGCGCTGCACCTGCGACTCGACCAACCTTTGGCACCGAGCGATCGCCAACCTGTGATTACGGGTAATGATGTGCATATCGTCCCGCTCCAAAATGACGAGTATTGGGTGGGCGCGACAGTAGAATTTCCCGTGAATGGAGAGCCTAGCCCCCCTGATGCTGTTTTGCTAGAAGGTGTGTTGCAGCAGGCGATCGCGTTTTGCCCAGCTTTAGCAAAGGCTACGGTATTGCGAACTTGGTCAGGGTTACGGCCCCGGCCCGAAAATCGCCCCGCTCCGGTGATTGACCGTCTACCCGGTTATCAGAACGTTCTGCTGGCTACCGGACACTACCGCAACGGGGTTCTCCTTGCGCCTGCGACCGCCCACCTGATCCGCGAGATGATTACGGCTTAGGCGTAGTTGTTTCAGCAGCCACATCAATTTCTAAAGTGCGAACCAAGAAAGCCCAGCGATCGGCGATTTCCTCAATTATTTTGGCAGTGGGTTTGCCCGCTCCGTGTCCTGCTTTAGTTTCAATTCGAATTAGAGCTGGAGCTGTGCCTGTGTGAGCCGCTTGGAGCGCCGCCGCAAACTTGAAGCTGTGAGCCGGAACTACGCGATCGTCATGATCCGCCGTTGTAATCATCGTCGCTGGGTAAGCCGTTCCCGGTTGTAAATTGTGCAAGGGGGAGTAAGCGTAAAGAGTCTTGAATTCCTCAGGGTCTTCTGGAGAGCCATAATCTGCTGTCCAGGCCCAACCGATCGTGAACTTGTGGAACCGGAGCATATCCATCACGCCAACTGCGGGTAATGCGGCTCCAAACAGATCCGGTCGTTGTACCATGCAAGCCCCGACGAGCAACCCACCATTACTGCCACCCCCGATCGCGAGCTTTGCGGGCTTGGTGTAGTTATGGGCAATTAACCACTCTGCTGCTGCAATGAAGTCATCAAAAACATTCTGCTTCTGAAGTTTGATACCTCCTTGGTGCCAATCTTCGCCATATTCGCCACCACCACGCAGGTT
>CBIHQL010000050.1:0-13720 GCA_966211855.1 uncultured bacterium | reverse complement strand
GCAAGTTGGGTCTGCGAACGAAGAATCCTCGCGCCTTTAGGTCGAGGAGTGTCAAAGCAACCTTACGGATTCTCTGACTCAGCAACGGAATCTAAAGATAGCGATCGCATTTTCAGTCCTTCTGGCTCAGAGCATGGCAAAGTTTTGCTAACGCCCTACCAGAGTCACATCAGCTCACCTGAGCTTGGTGTAGAGTGCGATTTAGCAACCCGTAGCTTAGCTCTGCGGCTCCTCTCGTTCCTCGTAATATCACTGAGTCTAGAAAAATCGCTTCTAAGATTCCGCAATCCTCACTAGGAAATTTAGTGGCTACCTCTGGCATTTTGATAGCAGGACAAAACAGTGCATCCCAAACCGAGTTCCGTCTTGTCTTAAACCAACCTCAGTCATCAACCACTTAAGAGTGCCTCAATATGAAAATGCAATTCCCCCTCTGGCAGTTCCTCAACCAACCTTTATTTGATGGCTCACGGCGGTTGGTGCTAAATCCACGACGCTTTTGGTATTCCCACCAAGTAGATCTGCTAGAACGTTGCTGGACTAATGTTTGTGAGCACGAAGGCAATCAACGCTAACTTACTTTTTAAATCAAACTTTATTTGAATTAGAACCGCATCTCTCCTTGTGTGGAGTTCTTCAGCCATCTGCTTCCATAGAGAGCGATCGCTGTAAAAGCTGTAATCAGCCACTCAGGTGCGGCTTATACATAACAAATTGCGAGACTTTAGACATTCATAGCTAGAGTCTCGTGTTGTGCATTTTGGGTAATCGCTTCACATTCTCCGAGTGCTATAAAGATTTCTATCCGGAATTGACAGTCCTGTCCAGAAGAAATGATTGGACACGGTGTTAAGGGACAGACACCGCCGTGAGTAACTAGATTCTCATCAGTCCTACTTCATACTTGGGCAAGGAGATTGGAGAAACCGTGGTACTGAAACCTGTGTACGCCGCTGATGCAACTGGCAGCATTGCAATTGAAATCTCTCAAGAAGAACTGCGAGCCGTCTTGGGAGAAATTGAGTCTGAACTTTATCACAGCGAAGTTTATCGTCGGGTCGTCGCTGGGTTACAAACCATCATGGGAGAAGCAGCAGGCGGGGCGCAAACCCTAGTCAAAGCTGTGGGTCGAGAAGCAATTCGCTTGGCATTTCGGCAGTTTTTTAAGCAGTACCGGGCGATGTCGTCTGCACCTCAATCCAATCCACCTGCCCCAGAAGCTACCGCTCAGATCACAGTTTCTCCTACAGCGGCAGTGGTGACTCCGGTGAGCGCACCCAAGACCGAAAGCACCCAATCAACCGATGAGGCACCTCCAGCAACTTTCACTGTTACAGAAGAAGCTCCTAGCTCCAACGTTGAAGAACCCCCTCTAGTGTTAGGTCTGCATAAACCCAGCAAGAAGTTGAGTAAGGCAGAGTTGGCAGCACAGAAATTTACTGAAGAGCGGGAAGAAAGTTTACGCAGAGTGGGTGAAGAAATTCGTCAAGCTCGCCAAGCGCGATCGCTATCACTTCATCAATTACATAGCTTGACCCTGGTGCCGTTGTATCAGTTAGATGCTCTAGAGTCAGGCCGCATTGAGCGCTTACCCGAAGATGTATACGTGCGTGGATTTGTGCGCCGCATTGGAGACGCTTTGGGAATTGGTGGCGATCGCTTAGCAGCCTCCATTCCAGCCCCCGACCCTGTTAAGGCTGTACTGCCCACTTGGTACCACCCCGAACCAGAATCAGGTTTATACCTGCGTCCAATGCACCTCTATGTGGGTTATGCAGCTTTGATGGCAGGTGCAGTGGGCGGTTTAACCTGGATTTCTCAACAAAACGCTCAACAAGCCGCAACCAACAATACTCAGGTCTTCCCCTCTCAAGCTGCAGTCACGCCGACAACACGAGAGGCAATCCCAACCAGCAAACCTGGCGTCAAGAAGACCAAGATCGGCGTGGTAGCCGGCCCAGATATTGCCCCACCAGAAGCGTTCTCTAACTAAAGCTCCCCACTTCTTCCCACAGCAGAAAACGTTCTGCATCTAACTCCCCTTCCCTACTAGGGAAGGGGCTGGGGGTTAGGTTTCATCAACAGCATTGGCTGTCACTGGGTGACTCAGCACCAGGTTGTCACGATGGATGACGGTTTCGGCGCTAGCATATCCCAAAATCTGCGGAATCGCTTCTGAACGGCAACCTCGAATCTGTTGCAGCTCTTGGCTGTTGTAGTTGACAATGCCTCTGGCAATTTCTTGACCGTGGCGATCGCATAATTGCACTGCGTCTTGGCTTTGAAAGTCGCCCTCTACCTGGATAATTCCGGCGGCTAGCAGCGATTTCCCTGACTGACAAATCATCGCTACCGCACCATCGTCTAAATATAATTTGCCAGCGGGCACTAAGCCATGAGCAATCCAACGCTTTCGGGCATTGGTCGCTCTGGGTTGAGCTTCAAAATGAGTACCGATCGCTTCCCCTTGCAAAATCTTCAGCAGGTTCCCTGGCGATCGCCCCTCTGTAATTACAGTCCGCACCCCTGAACCAGTCGCAATTCGGGCCGCCGTAATTTTGGTCATCATGCCGCCAGTGCCCCAGCGCGACCCGCGATCGCCCGCCTGCACTTGGAGGGCTTCGAGTTGAGCCATCGACTGCACCAAACTAATCGGCTGAGCATCAGGATTGCTGCGGGGGTCGGCTGAATACAAGCGATCGACATCGGTTAATAAAAACAACCAGTCGGCTTCTACTAAGCTGGCAACCAGGGCTGAGAGCGTATCGTTGTCACCAAATTTCAATTCATCAATGGCGACGGTATCGTTCTCATTCACAATCGGAATCACCCCCAACCGCAGCAACTCTTGAAAAGTGTTGTAAGCGTTGACGTAGCGACTCCGCTGTACCAGGTCACTGCGGGTGAGTAACACTTGAGCGATCGGCTGCTGGAGCGAGGTAAACAGGTCATCATACACTCGCATCAGTCTTCCTTGCCCCACTGCTGCCACCGCTTGCTTCAGCGCCATCGTGCGAGGGCGTTCTGCTAAACCCAACCGCGCACAACCAACTCCGACTGCTCCAGATGACACTAAAATCACTGCATGTCCCTGCTGTCGTAATTGGCTGAGCACTTCTACCAAGGCCGCGATCGTAGACAAGGCTAGGTGACCTGTACTGGGATGGGTCAGGCTTGAAGTACCAATTTTGACAACCAGGGTTTGAGGCATACAGCGGGTTTTAGCAGTGCGATCATGACAAAAAATGCAAAACGCCAGACCCTCTATTCGTGAAGGCTGGCGTTCTACATCAGTGTTTACGGGGGATTTATGCTTAGGGTCTTTATCTGTGCTGACCCCAATTAATCTTTATATAGAATGCCAGGATTATTCATGAGAGTGCTGCTCTCATAATGTTTTCTTTATATTTGCGAATGTTGCGATTCATCACGATCTTTAAGGTTGTGTTGCTTATCTGTCAGCGATGCTCCTAAGGCTTGCGACACCCAGACTTCAAAGGTACGAACTGGATGGCGACGCACTACCTGGTTGGGGTCAACCATTGGCTCGACCAAAATTGTGAACATGCCAAACCGATTCCCTGCCAGCACATCGGTAAACAAGCGATCGCCCACCATTGCCACTTGTTCTACGGGCAAATCCATCGCTGTTACCGCTTGCCGCAACTTTCGCCGCGAAGGCTTGCCTGCCCCAAATAAGTACGGCAGGTTGAGAGATTGAGCAATCCCACCAATCCGGGCTTCACTGAGATTATTGCTGACCAGCCACACAGTCGCCACCTGTTTGATCTCTTCAGCCCAATGCAACAGATCGGCTGAAGCTTCGGCAGCTCGAAACGGCACCAAAGTTTCGTCTACATCTAGCACTAACCCTCTAAGATTGTACGTTTTGACGATTTGCGGCGTGAGGGTCAAAATAGAGCCGTCTAAAATCAAGTCAGGTTGTAACAGAGAAGCCCAAGACATAAATCGCGACAAGTAAGGGTGAGCAAGATTGAAGTCAAGACAAAGTCAAACTTTTGACTTCAATACCAAACAGTTAAAACATTAATTGGGCTGCTGCGTTGGGGAAGCCTCGGCCTCAGATTGAGTTTGAGCATTGCGCTCGGCTGCTCGTCCATCTTGAATTGCGGCCTGAGCTGCTTCGTGCTCTGCTAACGTGCGACTAAAGACATGAGTTCCGTCGTAACGAGCCACAAAGTAGAGATAGTCAGTTTTCTCAGGCTGGAGGGTCGCTTCTAAACTCGGTAAACCAGGGCTAGAAATCGGCGTAGGCGGCAACCCTACATTGAGATAGGTGTTGTAAGGCGAAGCTGTATTCACCTGCGCTAAGGTGAGAGGCTGATCTGGGGTTTGCTGAATGCCAAGACCATACTCTACGGTGGGATCGGCTCCGAGGGGTATGTCTTGTTGTAGCCGATTGGTAAATACGCCTGCAATGCGAGAGCGCTCTGTCGGGATCACTGCTTCTTTTTCAACGATGCTGGCTAGAGTGACCCACTGCAACAAACTCAACTGGGTTTGCTGTTGTTGGCGACGGTAAACAGGTAAAGCAACTTGCTCAAAACGACTCAGCATTTGCTGCAAGACTTCTTGAGGAGTGACGCGATCGCCAGCAAACTGATAGGTATCTGGATAGAGGAAGCCCTCTACATGGGGAATGCCCGTCGGTAACCAGGGATATTGTGTGTGAGGAACTTGGCTAGCCGCCGCCAAAAACTCTTGCGCCGAAAAGAGCCCACGCGACTCAAAATAAGCCGCCATTTGCTGTAAAGACCAGCCTTCGGGAATTGTGAAGCTGCCCTGCACCACTTCGCCATTCCACACTTGATCTGCGATCGCACCCAGTGGCTCTGTCGGCGACAGCTCATAAGTACCCGCTTGAAAACCACCTTGCCGATTTCGCAACGACAACCACCGGGTCCACAGATTCCATGCGGTTGCAGAACGAATCAAGCCAGCGGCCTCCAAGTCACGACCAATTTGTTGAGCCGGGGTACCTTGAGGAATTTGAATGCGCACCTGTTTAGGAGCTTCGGCATCTGGAGTGCCGGGGGTCATTGACAAGGGCGGAGCACTAGCCCAACTCCACCAAGCCCAACCCTGCCAAGCGCAAACTCCCAGCACTGCGGGTAGCAGCACCAAATAAAACGACCACTTAGAAATGCGTTGAACAGCTTTCATGGTTAGTGCAGCGACAAATCAAGTTTCCCAGAGGAGCTAGAGCCGTCAGCAAGCGGCGATCGCAGGTTACTCCATCTCGTCAAACAACTGGTCTTCGATCATGGGCAGTAGAGGCTCCAGCTTTTGCAGTTCTTCAGGAGAAAGCAAGTGGGGTTGCCCATCTTCATCAACCCTCGCCAGAATAAAGAACGGGTTCAAGGGTGCGTAGACTGCATACTCCTGTTCTTCGTCGTAGAAGCTGGCTAAGAGCTGATATTCTTCATGCTCTTCTCCGTCCACTTCATCTTCAAAGTCGCTTTCTTCTTCGGGAAGATCGGGTAGCTCCCCTGCCACTGTTAGAGTGACTGCTGTGCGCTTGAGTTCCAAGTTCTGTTCTTGCAGCACGGCGCGGGCGATCGCAAAGATCTGATCGATTTCGGCTTCATCCTCTACAGGAATCGCTTCTTCTTCATCTTCGTCTTCACCTTGCCAAGCAAAAATCTCGACCGGCGAGTCAACGGGCAGCAAAAAGACATATTCTTGGCCTTCTAGTTCGATCGAGTGCTCAACATAGCAGGCGATCGTCCGCCCATCCTCATCGGTAACTTCAACGGTAGGAGCATCAAACTCTTCGTCCATGCCTGCGCCTTCCCGATCCATGTTTGACTCTGCCATCTGCTTTCTCCTGCAAATATTGAAGCGCTTTCCTCTGAAAAGTATCCCTTACAAAGCGTCGTTTCCGTGCGATCCTTCTGAGATCAAGGCTGGCTTTTGAGTGGGTGGAAGTGATGTCCGGCGTTGATCTAACCATTGTTGCAAAATCAACGCAGCGGCTTTGCGGTCAATCAACGCTTTGTTGCGGGAGGGCGAAATATTTTCAGCGTGTAACAATTGCTCAGCCTGGAAAGAGGTCAGTCGTTCATCGACATACTCTATGGGAAGTTGCACAGCAGTTGCGAGGCGTTTAGCAAATTTTTGCACCTGCTTGGCCTGAGCCCCCAACTCACCACTCATTGAGTAAGGCAGACCCACAACCAAGACTTGTACCTCTCGCTCGCGCACCAGAGCTTGCACTTGAGCTACCACTTGATCAAAAGAACAATTTTCGATCGTGGTTAGCCCAGTCGCAATTAACCCAGTGCCATCGCACCCGGCTACACCAATGCGTTTTCTGCCAACATCTAATCCTAAGGCTGAGATCCTCGCCATTCTTTAGCTATTTCCTATGAGCCTGTCTGGCTACACAATGCGGCAAGTTTACCTCAGACAGCTTAACACCAAGAGTCCTCTTGATGCCCTTCTGGAAAGTTGAGTTGAGCCGATTGATCCGCTCTAATTTGCTTTTTGGAGCTAAAAATCCGTCGCTTGCGCCAGAAGTACCCGACAAAGGGTAAAGATGCAAGGCCAAAAGATTTTGCTGGAGCGATCGCCGTAGCTGCTTGAGCCGGAGCTGGATTCACGGCTTCCACCGTTTCTGCTTCATGAGTGACCGGAGGCTCTACCGACTCTGAGGATTTTTGTGAACTCCAAAGATTGGGCATTGACATCCGCCCTGGTACGGGCTTGCGGGCAGGTTGTAAGCCTTGCAAAACGTCTGAGAGTTGTAACCCTTCAAGAGAGACAGGCTTAGCTTCCCGGAGCTTGTGCCACACCGATCGCGACATCATCAGCGTGTGCTCAATGCGAGTTGCGCCAATCCGCTCTAGATATTCTTCGCGCTCTGGTTGGTAGTCAGCAGAGCAGAGACGGAGCGTTTGGGTAGGAAAGTCTTGAGCAATCCGAGCCATTTGCGACAATAACTCTGGGTACAACCATGTATAGGCTGGATGCACCGTTAGCTGAGCGACATGCTCTTGAGAGCCATCTCGGCACAGTTGAATTTGAAAGTAACCGATCGCTGCCTTGCGCTGAGGTTCAAAGACATAACCACTCACGGCTTCGTTGCGATGCAGCCATTGTTTTACACCTTCGAGCAACGCTTCAAACAAGCTGGTCTTGAAGTCATGAATATGGCGATCGAAAACTTGGCGCACTAACGGAGGCATCGAAGCGGTATCGAGCTGATAGAGCAACTGGGCATCCGCATTGCTCACGGGCAGCAAATTCGGCAAATCGGGTTCGCGATCGGCTAGGTCTTGCAGCAGTTCTGGGGCGATCGACCAGTAGGTCATCTGGGCTAATGGTTGAAACCCATTTTGCCGATAGAGCGCCAGAGCATCTTTGTTATTGACGTTGATTTCTAGCAGCCAAGTGCGGGCTTCCCAAATTGAGGTAAAGCAGGAACGTAACAATTGTGACCCGACATTTTGCCGTTGCCCTTCCACATCCACAGCAATTCGTTGCACTCGCCAAGTACTGCGTGTGCGGTTAAAGGGTGACACCTGAATCGCTCCTCGAATCTGCCGTGCCTGCTCAGCAACGTAGACACAAAATAGGTAACGAAAAGGATTGGGAAACAAGCTGAGAAACTTTAAGGGGCCGTACCAATGGCGAATTTTTTCGAGCCAATGATGCACGGCTTCTGGGTTGGTGTCGGCATCAGCGATCGCAGCCTCCACAAACAGCGGCTCAACCGTATCCAGGTCAGGGTACTGGAGCGGACGGATCACAGGATCAGTGTTTTGGGAGGCGGCGGAAGTCATGGTGATAAAGGCTGCAATTAAGCCTAGGGTAACAGCTAGAGCCTAAACTCTTCATCAACCCCTGGACACCTGGTAGTGATACTCCCGACAGATGGCTAACTCGCTTGAGAGGGTCAAACTGTTTTGCCAACTCGTCTGTTGACAAACTAGCGGGGGCTAGCGGTCGGATCAGTAGGTCGAATCAGAACGATGGGTGTTTGTTCGTCGGCATTTCCGGCGGGGTTGCTAATCAGTGCTTGCTCTAGAAAAGCAGTGGTCACTCCTGGAGATGCTGCCAATATCTTAACTGCTTTTAAATCGTTGACATCGACGATCGCAGCAGCAAGCCCAGTTTCACGTTGAATGCGATCGACCACCGCTTGTGGGTTTTCTGGCCCCAAGACAATAAATTGATCGTAGGGCGGTAGAGTGCCCGTGACATCATCAATTAAGCGTGCTTGTTCGCCAGCCAGTTGGTAAAACATTCCTGGCACCCCAAACACCTTAGCGATCGCCCCGCCAACAAAGGCAAACACGACCCGCCACGGCCCGACAATATCTACCAAGGCTTGCAGGCCACAAGCAGTTGCCAAACTAGAAGTTGGTAAGAAGAAGTAACACAGCCGCTTCGCCACAAAACCTGGCTTGATCTGTGTGGGATGGCGGAAGCGACCTTGCATAATCGCCACTGGGCTTTCCCCCAAGGTCACCACATCACCCGGTTGCGAATAAGGGACAACGTAGCGCTTTAGCACCTCAACGGGGTCATCAAGATGGGTCAGCAAATGGGTGCGAATCGGTAACACATCAGCATTAGTTGCAGGCCGCCAACGAGCAGGTGCAGTTTCGGGGTCGGGGAACTGCAGCGGCACAATCACATGGCGCATTTTGGGCACCCGTCCCTCAGGGCCATAGGTGACATAGCGTAGTTGAATCCAGGCGACCTGTAGAGGATGCAGATCTGGGCCTTGCATCTCGATCACCACTTGCAAGCGAGTGCTTTTGCCCACTTTGACAATGTAACCAAACCAGTAATCGTCAGGGCGGGCAGGTGCATCAGCATGGTTGGGGATGATGCGAGTATTGCAGATAATGCCTTCAAGACTGGCTTTTGAGAGCAACTTCACCTGAGCCTGTACTTCCGGCACCATGATTTCTAAGCGTCGGGTGCGGTTACGGAGTTCGAGTTCGCCCACTAAAACGTAGCGCTGGGGCTCATACACCTCTAGCTGCCAGTTGCCAGATGTCAGCTCTAAATCATTTCCAGGACGGCGACGATATTGGTTTTCAAATGCTACCCCGCCCAGCCCTGCTAGCAGAGCCGCTACACCTAAACCGATTCCAATACTGCCCACAGTCGCCAAACCCTCGAATCAACTGAATTTACTCAAGCTAATCATGCGCTCTTTGTAAAGACTACAGGAGAAGGTGGGCATCAGCAGGGTAATTTTGCCAAAGCTGAGTTTAGATGTCGGCAAAGGCACAGCTTAATTTATGCCTTTAGGTTTACAAAACTTATTATGATGATTAAATTCAGTTGAGGGGGTGGGCGATCGCGGCAGTTGAGGGTTTGAAGCTCAATCAACGCCCGAACCAGAGAAATCTAGCTCAACTCGTTTGCTGGATTTTTGTTAAACGTTTGTAAACTTTTTGAAGGTGCTCTGGGAGTGCCGTGGTTTCTGAGGAGTCTCTATGAAGCAACTTGTGACTGCTGAGCGCTTCAGTTTGCTGGGTCATGTGGTGGCAATGGCGTTTGGTTTGGCTGGATTGCTGTTGGTACTACCGCATCCAGAGTTTATTCTGGCATTACCATCTGCCGGACACACCCTCTTTCAATGGAGTATGGCAGGCGGTGGCGTTGTCTATATTCTGCTAGGGGCGATCGCTGTTTCTTTGTATATGCGTCGTACCTTAGGCGCACGGTCTTGGCTCACCTTCTTGATACCTTCCGTTTGTTTATCGCTGTCGAGCGAACTATTAGGCACTAGCACCGGGTTCCCGTTTGGCGACTATGGTTACCTGAGTGGCTTAGGTTACAAGATTGCTGGCTTGGTGCCCTTTACCATTCCTCTGTCTTGGTTTTATTTGGGCTGTGCCTCTTATGTGTTGGCACGAGCAGGCTTAGATGCTCAACCCAACTCAAAATTACCCGGTTGGCTGCGGGCAGGCTTGGCGATCGCCTTGGGTGCTCTGCTGCTCACCTCTTGGGATTTTGTGTTGGATCCAGCTATGAGCCAAACCGCGATGCCCTTCTGGGAATGGAAACAACCCGGTGCTTTCTTTGGCATGCCCTACCAAAACTTTGCGGGTTGGATGGGCACTGGAGCTGTGTTTATGAGCGTCGCGGCTGTGCTGTGGGGGAAAGCTCCGATCCGGCTTACTCGCCAACAATTGCAGTTGCCGTTAGCGATTT
Source organism: uncultured bacterium (assembly GCA_966211855.1). Taxonomy (GTDB): domain Bacteria; phylum Cyanobacteriota; class Cyanobacteriia; order FACHB-46; family FACHB-46; genus CBIHQL01. The sequence continues at coordinate 3,523 of CBIHQL010000050.1, read as the reverse complement.
ATCTCAGCAACTTCGTCTTTGCAATGGTGCTGAGCTTGGCGGCTGGCATTTGGATTCCGGTACTGCTCGGCATCGCCTTGGGTGTTGCGCCTGCTGTGGTGTTGTGGTCACTCGCTCCGGCTGAAGAAACGACTCAATCTGCGGCGATCGCCACGGTGACCGAACCCGTAACTTTGGTCAACCTGCCCATTGCGCCTGTGGAAGTGGCCTCGAAGTGATCGTCAGTTCGTTGGCCCCAAATTTAGACCTGATCGGTGCGATCGCAACTGATGCAAATCCTGTCATCGGGGCGATCGCCCTTCTTTTATTACTGCTACAAGCTCCGGCGGCAGCAATTTGGTTAGCACGGTTGTTACGTGGCCCCAAGCGGTATCCCCCTTTGCAACCCCAAACTTCTGACTCAGAATTTGCAGGCAAAGTGAGTGTTGTCGTACCCACGTTGAATGAAGCTGAGCGGATTAGTCCTTGTCTAACCAGCCTCAGCCAACAAGGGAGCGCAGTGCGAGAAGTGCTAGTCGTTGATAGCAACTCTCAAGACGGCACCCCTGACCTGGTGAAAGCGGCACGGCAAAAAGACCCTCGGTTTCAACTGCTGACTGACGATCCACTACCCGCAGGCTGGGTGGGGCGACCTTGGGCACTGCATACCGGGTTTCTGCACAGCTCAGAAGACAGCGAATGGGTCTTAGGCGTTGATGCCGATACTCAACTGCACCCCGGCTTAGTTGCTAGTTTGATCAGAACTGCGACTCAAGAAGGCTACGACATTGTCTCACTAGCCCCACAGTTTATTCTCAAAGCACCGGGGGAGTGGTGGCTGCAACCCGCTCTCATGATGACGTTGGTCTATCGGTTTGGGGCTGCTGGCGACACCGACAACCCTGCAGAACGGGTGATGGCGAACGGGCAATGTTTCTTGAGTCGTCGCTCGGTATTAGCAGCCTTGGGCGGATATAGCAGCGCTCGCAATTCTTTTTGTGATGACGTGACGCTGGTGCGCTATGCAGCTACGCAAGGGGCAAAAGTCGGCTTCTTAGATGGCTCCAAGGTACTCAAGGTACGGATGTACGAAGGCGTTGCCGAAACTTGGTCAGGCTGGGGGCGATCGCTCGATCTCAAAGATGCCGCATCTCCAGGGCAAATCTGGGGCGACCTGTGGTTCTTAGCTGCGGTGCAAGGTGCCCCCACTCTCCTGACGTTGATCCTGCTGAGTTGGGTGGCGCTGGGACAAAACACCTGGCCCGTACTTGCGGCTTTAGGGTTAAACCTTGGATTATTGGCGATTCGGTTTGGGCTGCTGTTTGCGATCGCAGGTTCTTACGATCGCACCCAAGGTCAAGGCCGCTGGTTGTTTTGGTTGTCACCCCTAGCTGACCCCTTAGCCGTAATCCGGATCTGGCTCTCCTCGACCCAAAAATCTATCCAGTGGCGCGGTCGCAGCTATCACGCCTGAGCGATCGCTAAAAACTGGTAGAAGGAGCCAGACTAATCAAGTCTTCGATATTACGCAGCATCGTGTGACAGATGGCATCAAGGGGCAAATCATTGGCATCGCGACCGAAGGGGTTTTCGATTTCAATGCCGATCTCTTCGATGCCAAACAAGGTAAAGCTAATCAACGCCACAATTGGCCCCGTCAGCCAGCCCACTTCACTCACCAGAGGGAAAGGCAGCAGTAAGCAATAAATCAGCAACAGTTGCTTGAGGTGAATCGCGTAGGCCAAGGGCATTGGTGTTTTGAGAATGCGCTCACAACCGCCCAACGCATTCACCAACTCATCAAGAAGGCGGTGCAGGTTAGCGAGTTGATAAGCGTTCAACCGCCCCAAGGTTTGCTGGTCTTGTAAGTAATCACCAATCCAAAACGCGACTTCTAACGGTGGGTTGTTCATCGATTGCAGCTTTAAATACTGCGATCGCGGCATCAGCGGTTCCAACTCACTATTGACTGGCTCTTGGCGCAAATGCAGTTTTGTAGCAACGGCAAACGCAGCGAGCAAGCGCAACGTAGCAATTTTATTTTGACGATCTTCAGGAGTTTGCTCAACTACACCAATCCAGATTTGGCGAGCTAAATTACGCACCGTATTCACCAAACTACCCCAGCACTTACGACCCTCCCAAAAACGCTCATAGGCCGTATTGGTGCGGAATACTAGCAACAAACCCAAGACAATGCTCGGAATCAAGTTGGCAAATGTCGGCTGAGCTACAGGCAGTTTGAAGTAATACAAAATTGAAATCAAAACGCCAAACAAGCCGCAAAACAGAGTGCGGGGCAGCACGGAGGGCACGACAGAGCCTTTAAGCTGAAACGCTATTTTCAACCAGTGCCGTTTCTCGATCGCCATGCTATTTTCAGGTGTTATTTTTTACGTGATTAGTCTACCCGTTCGAGCTGCCAGAGGATTTGGTTGCCTTCGCGACGCACCCGTGACACGACCCAATTGCGCCACACCCAGTTATCACCTCGGCTGGTGACAGCACTGGCGTTGACATCCATCAAGTCAGCTAGCTCCGAACTACTAATTAAATACCCTTGTTTCGCAATCTCATCCGCAATGTGCATCGTTTCAATCAAGTTGCGCAGTTGGGCAACACGCACTTCACGCGGCAAATTTTCAAGATTTTCAATGGGGTTGGGGGCAATGGAGTCTGTCATGGTTTCATCGGGTGTAGTAAGCTCAGCAAAATCGATATTGGATTGTACGGCGCTGTTGTGAGGACGGTCAGCGGCTGGGGTATCAACACCAGAGTTGGCAGAAATGGTCAGGGGCAAACGGTCTGCGATCGCACCCACAACAGCTTGAGCAGGCACAGCAGTAGAACGCTGCTGAAGGGCAACAGGCCGACCTAACGCAAACCCACGAGCGATCACATCACAACGCTCATTTCCGGCATTGCCAGCATGACCGCGAACATATCGCCACTCTACCCGTTTCGAGTTGAGTTCATCTAGGGTCTGCCATAAATCTTGGTTCAAAACAGGTTTACCCTGAGCCGTTTTCCAGCCTTTTTTCTTCCAACCCGCCACCCATTTCGTGACACCATTTTTGACATATTCGCTGTCAGTGTACAGAGTCATCGGTTCGGTTTGACTACTGGCTGCAAAAAACTCAAGAGCAGCGATCGCGGCTTGCATTTCCATGCGGTTGTTAGTGGTCGCCGCCACCCCACCCCCTAACTCATGTAGCGAACCGTCCCTGTAGTAAACCACCACCCCCCAACCGCCAGGGCCAGGGTTTCCTGAACAAGCGCCATCAGTATAAATGCTTTCAATTTTGGCAGAATCGGGCATAAGTCCACAGCAAAGAGAGATGCTGCATCACTGTAGCAGGTTGTGTTTCTGATGATTTTGAGAACTTGCTTAAAATGGAGAGAACTATCACTGCCGAGATTGTGTAGAGCGATCGCAGGTTAAATATATGCTGGCAGAACTGATCCAACAACTAGAGCAAGATCATCAAGAATGGCTAGAGCAAGATGTTTGCCTGCTCTTGAATAAAGTGAGTTGGTTCTACTA